>JAFWPM010000135.1 GCA_017509565.1 Kiritimatiellia bacterium
CAAGGAGAATCGCCGCGATGCACGGGATGCGGGTCGCCGTGATTTCGCCAGGCCCATGCGGCGACTCGGACGCCGTTGGGGCCATTGGACGCCTGGCCGACGCCCTGAAGCCGCTTCCGCGCCCCATCGGCGTGTTCGCCGCTGCCGACGACATCGGGGCCCTTGTCCTCGGCGCCGCCGCCAGGCTTGGGCTGCGCGTCCCGGACGATGTCGCCGTGACCGCCGTCGACGACGACCCCGAGGTCTGCGAAAACTGCTCCCCCACCCTTACGAGCATCCGCCCAGACTACCGCCGGATGGGCTTCGAGGCGGCCGCCCTGCTCCACTCCCTGATCGGCGGGGGCGGCGCACCGGCCCGGTCAACCGTGCCGCTCGTCGGCATAATCAGGAGAGCGTCCACGACCGGCGTTCCCAAAGGCGACCGCAAGGTGGCCGATGCGCTTGAGCTGATCCGCCTCCATTCCTGCAATGGACTTTCCACTGCCGATGTCGTGAAGACCTTCGGGACTTCCCTGCATACGGCCGAAGACCGCTTCCGCGCCGCGACTGGCAAAACGATTGGGCAGGAGATAATATCGCGCCGGCTCGCGGCGGCATGCGGCTATCTCCGCGAAGGGCGCGCCTCCATCGCGGCGATAGCCGGGTTTTGCGGCTGGAATGGCGCCGCCGCTTTCAGGAAGGCTTTCAAGGCGAAGTTTGGAGTTTCACCAGCAAAATGGACCAGGGCGGAAGTTCCGAAGGAAGTCCTGTCTCATCCCAGGTCCTAGCCTCGTCCACGATTCTGCACCCGCCGACGGCGTAGCCCGGGGCATCAAGCGAGAAGGCCGCAGGCTCGCTTGACATGTTAACAACCATCGCCGCGCATTCGCCTCCAGACGCCGCGGCAATTGCGCGGACACCCCCGGCGCCATCCTGCGCGTCAGCGGCGACGGAGGCGCGCACCTCGGTTCCAAGCTTGCGGAGCTCGTTGAAGGCGACAAATGCCCAGTAGGCCTTGTGCGGCCCGTATGTCAGCGGGTTGAAAAGCGGTGAATAGTTCCCGACGCCGCAGCGCGCATCGTATATCGCCGCCGAATCGAGCGGCCCCTGCTGGAATCCGACAAGCGTCGCGGCCACCTCCGCGGCCTGCTGCGCCGTCCCGAGCTTTTCGTGCGACGGTGCCGGGAGCCATTCGTTCAGGCATGTCTCCAGACCGGCGAATCCGGCCTTGTCCAGCTGCTCCCGAACGTAGCGGACCTGCGCCATGATGTCGTCAACTCCCGCGTAGCTGTGGTAGGAGAAAAAGTCGATTGGGCATTTGTGCGCGCGGATGTAGCGCAGAAAGTAGTGGAAGCACGCAAGCTGGTTGCGCGAACGGGCGCTAGGATGCCACTCCTCGCGCTCGAATGCGGCCCCGACGCCGCAGCTCGCGAACCCGCCAATCCTCAAATGCGGGAAAGCCGCCTTGAGGTGCTTTGACACCACGTCGTAAAGCGGCAGTATTCGTCGAAGGTGCCATGCCAGCATTCGTTCTTTTCCACGGTCTCCCAGTTCTCGGGCTCGTTCCAAATCTCCCAGTGCGTAATGCGGTGTTTGAACCCATTCGCCCATCCCTCGGTGTAGTGGCGGATGACGTGCTCGCAGATCCGCGACCACTTCGCAAAATCCCTGGGCGGGTCTATGCGGTAGTGGCGCACGAGCGTGTAGTTTTCAATCGTGGTGCCAAGCCGGAAGAATGGCTCGACGCCTTCGGCCACGAGCCCGTTGATCAGGATGTCCGTGAAGGCGAAGTCGTAGTTCGCCGGATCCGTCTCGTCGGCGTCGAAATCACGGAACAGGTTGGGGATGTCCACGAATATCCCCTTCCCGAACATCCCCCCGACGTCATGCAGGCGGGAGAACGGGATTCCAGCCTCGCGGAGGTACCGGAACATCGGATAGTCTATGGCGCTGATGATTGGCGGCTGCCCAACACCGTTCACCGGCTTGACCGGACCCTGCGAAACGGATGCGTCGATTGTCATCTTCATGATATGCCTTACTTCTCACTTCAGGGCGGAAATGCCCGTTTACTTGTGAAATGATTATAGCACACTTGTGATGAAAACGTGGCTTGGGTCTGGCCTCAGTCCCCGCCGAACCGCCTCCGACTCCATGCGGCAAAAACCGGCCTTTCAACTGCGACATCAAGGTTTGGGCGTCTCAGGCCCTGGTGTCTTCTAGAGATAAGGGGCTCTGTCAAACGCGGAGAGTATCTTTATCAGCGCTTTCCTCTTATTTTCCGGAATGCGGTAAAGACACCCGCCGGACGTGATGCGCGTGTGTTCGAAGCCATCCTGGTCATCGACCGCCGGCATGCGGTAGCCGCTCTCGATGACCATCCATTCGCCGTCGCGGCTGATGGAAAAGTCGGCAGACTCGCCGGCCTTCGTGTCGGTGAGCCGCACTGTAAGCAGCGCCGGCCTCGCCTCCTTCCGCCATGCCGACAGTTTTGGCACGGCCACCTCGTCGTCGTGGATGCCGTATTCCTCAAAATGGCCGCGCGCGTGGTATAGCATCGCCAAAGTCCGCGAATCCTTCCCGGGAAGAGCGAACCCGCCGCCATCGGCGAGTTCGGGCAGGCAGTCGTAGGCGTCGGCCCTGGTGGCGCGGTGCCCCTCAATCCAGTCGAAATAGGCATCCTCCACGTCCGGATTCCGCCAAATGGCCCGGCAGACGATGTTGCTTCCAATAAGCCTGAGGAATTCCCTGTTTTTCCCTTCAAGGTCCGCGTCAGCCTTGGTGATGAGGAATTGCCATGCGAGGTCAAAGTTCACGGAGGCTGCGCGGTCGAAGATTGCCGGCAACAGTGTTCCATCGACCTTTTCGAGCCTATATTCGACCGGTGCCTCCCGCCAGACTGTCAAGAGCTTCAACCTCCCGCCCTCAATCGTGACGGCGCCGGCCGTCTTCAGGGGGACGAGCCCGACGCCAAGATGGCCGAAGGCGCACATCCATCCGCCGTAGACCTCGGCCGTGGTGTCGCGCCAGAAGAGGAGAAGCGTCGATTCCCCCGCAAGCTCCCCGGTGCCTACGTCGCCGTTGGCGTCTAGCCGCTGCGCGCACAGCAGGAAGCCTTCCATGCCGTCGGTTTCGAAGCACCATTCGGGAATCGTCTCCAGCCTCCATCGAACTGGCGCGCGGTCCTGGTACGACTGCGCCGCGTCGTCAACATACTTTCCGGCGGGCGCCACGACTTCGGCGATTCCGCCTTTCAATGTGAAGCCGACGCCCCGGTACATGCCGCCCGCCTCGGAGGCATCCTCCCAAACGGTGTAGGAACGTGTTCCCGCCTCTGGGGTACAGTCATGGACATTGGCCTCCGAGGCCCACATTCCTGAAGCCAGGGCCAGAGCCAAAACGGGTGCGAGATGCGCTTTTGCAAATTTCATGGTATTGGTCTCCGACAATCTCGCCGCTAGGCGGGAGACAGAAAGGAAAACCTCCCTTCTGCATCTCTCCTGAGGCCCTGAGAAGCCCGAACGGAAATACAAAGAGAGGTAAGCGCATTCGCACCACCTCTGCAAGGTATCGTCCGTAAATGAAATTTCTCAGGTTTCAGGAGACGACCGCTTTGCAGCGTCGATTGGTCAAATTGTCAATTGGTAGTTGCTAGTTGTGGGTCAGACAAGGTTACGTTTGCCGTTATTCTGGTTGGCGACATTGCGCACGGCGCAAATGAAGGAAACGATGAACGATGAAGAGTCTACCATAGAGTTTGCGCGCCGTCAAACGCTCGCGACAATTTTTAAACACTGGCGTTCCACAATGTTCCCATCACAGAGACTCAAAGGCACAGAGTCCGGGGTTGGACGGGACGGTGGGCGCAATGATTCAAACAGGAAATGCCATCAAACCCTCTGTGGATCCATGTCTCCGCGCTTAATTTCAATGCGGTGCTAATTATTGTGCTGGCCAGGGTTTCTGTCGGTATCATTTCGGGAGGGTCGCGCTTGTCGCGACCATGAATAAGGCCGACGCGACAAGC
>JAFWPM010000136.1 GCA_017509565.1 Kiritimatiellia bacterium
GGCCTCGCCCTGGCGCGGGCTGCGGCGGTGGATCTCGCCCCGGCCCGCCGCGCCCTTGCGGGAATCCGGCTCGAAGCCGCCTGCGATGTCGTAAACCCGCTCTGCGGCCCGCAGGGGGCTTCGGCGGTTTACGGGCCGCAGAAATGCAACCCGGCAGTCCCCAGCGACAGACTGGTGGCCGCGCTCGATTCTGCGCTCGGCGCGTTCGCCCGCGCCGTCGCCGCCGCCATTGGCGAAGATCTTTCCGAAGCGCCCGGCACGGGCGCAGCGGGCGGAACCGGGTTCGCAGTGCGCGCCGCGCTCGGCGGCGCCCTTGTCCCCGGCGCCGAACTTGTCGCCTCCGCAGTGCGCCTCGGCGAGCGCGTCCGCGCATGCGACATTGCCGTCTCCGGCGAAGGCCGCGCAGACTCGCAGACCCTCTTCGGCAAGGCGCCCAGCGCCGTCGCCGCGGCGGCGCGGCGCGCCGGAGTCCCCTTCGCGCTCGTTTGCGGACAAGTCGCCGCAGATTCCGGCGACTTTGGCGGCGCTTTCGTGGAAGGGGCGTCGCCCCCGGGCTCGCCGCCGCCCCCGCCCGAACGCGCCGCGCCGCTCCTCTCCAAAGCCGCGGAACTCCTCGCGCGCCGTCTTTTACCGCATTGCTGATTTCACCCTTTCTACCTTTCAACTTTTCAATGCTCACTGCTTTCAGTGTCGGCTTTTCGGCCGTTGACATTACCCCACCGCCGGGAATCGCAATCCCCGGTTACTTCAAAATACGCGATGCAAAGCGCGTGCTCGACCCGCTTGAATCGCGTTGCGTGGCATTCGGGGATGGCAAGTGCCATGCGTTGTTGTTCGCGGTAGACACGCTTGAAATCCCCGACGATGTGGTGGCCGACGCCAAGGCCGCGATTTCGGCGGCAACCGGCGTCCCGGGCGAAGCCATACTCCTGCACGCCACGCATACGCATACGGGAGGCAGCCTGCATCGCGTCGGAGACGGGCTCCGCGCCGGCGACGAGGCGAAACGCTCTCTCGCGCTCTCGGGGCGCTACATCGACTCCACCGTCAGCCGCCTTTCCGACGCCGCGCTCCGCGCGATGCGCGACATGGCGCCGGCGACGCTTTCGTGCGCCCGCTCCGCCGCGCCGCGCATTTCATTCCCGCGCCGCTACACCATGAAGGACGGCTCCGTGCGCACGAACCCAGGCATCCTCAACCCGGACATCGCCGCGCCGGCGGGAATCTCCGACGATGAAGTCCAGCTCCTCCGCATCGACCGCGACGGCAGGAGGCCTGTCGCCGTCATCAACTTCCAGACGCATCCCGACGTCATCGGCGGCGAATCGATTTCAGCCGACTGGCCGGGCTTCACGCGGCGCATCTTCGAAGCGGCCCTCGGCGGCGACGCCCTCGCCATTTTCATCAACGGCGCCCAGGGCGACGTCAACCACGTTTGCGTCGATCCCCGCCCGGGCGAACTAAACGGCCTCTCGCCGGACTTCGACGACGTCCACCGCGGCTACGCCCACTCGCGCCACATGGGGCGCGTCGTCGCGTGCGCCGCGCTTGCCGTCTGGGACAAATGCGTCCCCCTTGCCGCCGGCCCCATCCGCGCCGGGGAAAGCGTGATCGACGTCCGGGCCAACGCGCCACGCCCGGAGGAGATGGACGAGGCGCGGCGCATCGACGCACTGCACCGCGCCGGACGCGACGCCGACCTGCCCTTCTCCGGCATGGAACTGACGACGGCCGTCGCCGATGCGGCGCGCAAGATCCGCCTCGAACACGGCCCGTCATCGTTCGCCCTTCCGCTCTCGGCCGTCGCCATCGGGAATTCCGTCGCCTTCGCCGGATTCCCCGGCGAACCCTTCACCGCGATAGGCGCCGAGGTCAAGGGAAAGTCGCCCTTCGCAATGACGATGAACGCCTGCCTCGCAAACGGCGCCCGCGGGTACTTCCCTTCCGCGGACGCATACGAGCAGGGCGGCTACGAGTCCCGCACGTCGGACTTCGGCCCGGCAGTCGCGTCCGACATCGTCGCCGGAATGACCTCGCTCCTGAAACGGCTGGCGACTGCCAACTGACCGCCAAATACCAACCACTAATGTCTCCCAAGGGCAAGTCCGGCAAAAGCAATGGCAATGGCGACCCCGCTCGGGCCGCCACGGTCATTTACCTTACAAAGGACTCCAAATCGCCCAGCCACGCCGCAAAACTAGCGGGGATTCGCCGCTATTGCGCGTCGCGACGCTGGGATGTCAAGGTCGTGGCCAGCCAGGACTTCCCTCCGGAGTTCATATCGTCGCTGATGCGGGAGTCGCGCCCCGTCGGGTGCATCGTGGATGGCGTAACAAACCGAGTCGGCCTGCCGCCCCGGCTTTTCCGGGGCGTCCCGGTCTCCTACATCGGCTACATGAGGGGCAGGACAGGCAACCGCCCCAATTTCCACTTTGACACCGCCGCAATCGCCGAAACGGCCTTCCGGGAACTCTCCGCGAACCACCCGCCGTGCTACGCCGCCGTCGGGTTCCCGCGGCGGATGAGATGGCCCAGGCAGCGCGTGGAGGCCTTCCGCGCAACCGCGTGCGCCGCCGGGGCCGCCTTTTCCGCCTTCCCGGCCTGCAAGGGGAATCCCCACGAATCGTGGGAGTCCTTTTGCGCGCGCATGGTGCCGTGGCTTGCCGCGCTTCCCGAGCATTGCGCGATTTTCGCCGTCAGCGACGAAGTCGCGGTCCATGTCGTGCGCGCCGCCCATGCGGCCGCGCGCCACATTCCGCGAAGCCTCACCCTCGTGTCGGTGGACAACTTCGAGGAACTCTGCGAAAGCGTCGATCCCCCGGTATCGTCCATCCAGCTCGACTTCGAGCGGGCTGGCTTCCTCGCCGCGCGCGCCGTCGGCGAGCAGGTCGCGCACGGCATCACGAAAAACGACGGCATTGCGCCCGCCACGCCGCCAATCCTCGTCGCGCCCCTCCTCGTCGTCCGCCGCAAATCGACAAGCGGCCACGGCCGCCATGAGAAGTTCATCATCGAAGCCGCCGAAATCATCCGCCGCGAAGCCTGCGAAGGACTCACAGCCAGCGATCTTCTAAAACGCTTCCCGCATTCGCGGCGCAATTTCGAGCGCCGCTTCCGCGAGGCCATGGGCCACGGCATTCTCGATGAAATCCTGCACGTCCGCCTCGAACGGGCGTGCTCCCTCCTCGCCCAGACGGACACCGCCATCGGCGCCATCCCGGACATGTGCGGGTTCCGTTCCTACAGGGGCCTTGACTTCCACTTCCGCTCGCGCTTCAAGATGGGGATGGCTGATTGGCGCCGGAAAAACTCCCGCTGAAAAATTTTGGCGCAAAACTGAAACTCAGGCCGCTAGGTTTTGCTAAAATCTCTACCAAACGGGGATTTCTGTGCCTCAATGGCTTGAGGTCCTGAAAACCAATTCCCCGGTACCGGAAACAGGGAGAGACATGCCATGAAACAGCAGCAACTACTTGCCATCGCAATTGGCGCGTTCGCGCTGTCCAGCGCCAATGCCGCCATCAAATACTGGGACAATCCAGCGTACCGCGCCTTCGACGTGGACTGCTACGTTCCCGGCACCGTGTGGAACTACGACGGCATCCGCAATCAGGGCGCGACCGCCGCCCACGACAATGACGCCACGACCTGGGTGAACCTCGGCTCGAATACCGGTTTTGGCGGCGACAGTTCATTGAGCAAGATTTCCATCGGCTCTGGCGGCGATGGAGAGTGGACGGATGACGGCTACATTTTCAATGGCGGCACTCGCTGGAAAGGATCGGCAAAGGTCACGGTCGCCGGCGACTTCACGGTCCAGATGCTCGTAGATGCAGACGCCGCTGAGCAGATCAACACGACGGGTTTCGCTCCGGCGTGCTCCGTCATGCTCGACAACTTCGCGTTCGGCATATACAGCAAAGGCTCGTTCATCTTCAGGGTGAACGGCGACAACAACGGGCCGAAGATCACGACCGAATCGGGGAAATACGACTACGCGAATGTCATTCGCGACGACGCGAACAGAAAGGCATACCTGTTCAGCGGCACCGAGATGCCGGAGTCCGGCGAGGGATACAGGCAATACGCTACGGCAATCGGTTCCAAAAGCACAACCGGCTACGGACTTGGCAGCACGTCGAATAGCGGTCAGCAGTTCGTCGGCAAGTTGAAGTTCTTCCGCCTGTATCAAGGCATCCTTTCGAGCGAGCAGCTCGCCTGGAACCGCGTGGTCGATGAGCGCCGCTTCTTCGATCGTGCCGCGCCGCTGCCGATAACGAACGCCGTCGTCGCCACCTCCGTCGCGGCCTCGGTCGAACCCGCCGGCACCTACGCCGTCGATGGCCGCCACATCTTCACCGCGCCGCGCGTCGCGACGGTCGGCAACACCAAATACATTTGCACCGGCTGCACGCTCGAAGAGTGGGATGACGCGACCGGCGACTGGGGAAGCGCGACGTTCCACGCCCGCGAGCTTTCCTGCAAGGTTGAAGATACCGATTGCGTCCGCATCACCTGGAAGTGGGCGGACGCCGACGGCCTCGCCACCTACGACGTCTCCGACTACGTCTGGAACGGCCTCGAAGTCTTTTACGACGGCATCTGCAACGTCGGCACGAACGCTGCGCACGATGCCACCGCGCTTACGTGGAAAAACCTCGGTTCAAAGGGCGCCCCGAACGACATGTTCCTCCAGCTTCTCAACGCGGGCGGCACGGCGTGGACGACGGCGGCGAATCTCGACAAGGTCGGCGACCGCGATCCCGGCGCGTGGACGGCCGACGGCTTCGCGCTCGAAGGCGACAGCCGCTTCCGCTGCAACAGCGCGACCGACAACAAAATCATTGTCGGCACGGACTACTCGCTTCAAATGTTGCTCGACGCGAACGCGGCGGCACAGAAGGATTCCAGCGCCTTTCTGTTTTCACTGAACGCCAACAATTTCAGCTTAGGCCTCTACAAGAGCGGATCGATCAAATGGCGCAATGACAGCGATCCGTGGAACTCCTCCGCCGACGACAGGGCGCTGATCATGACAGGAACGGAATTCGGCTACCTGACGGCCATCATGGATTCGGAGGCATTGACTACGACGCTCTTCAGCGGCACGGCGAGACCAACATCTGGGACTGGATATCACACGCACGATACGCTGAAGGGGCACAGCGAAGGCGGCTATGACCTCGGCGGCTACGGCAACAACAACTACGATAAACTGCTCGTCGGGACGCTCAAGTCCTTCCGCCAGTACGACCATGCGCTTACGCCCGCCGAAGTCTTGCAGAACCGCAAGGTGGATGACTTCCGCTACTTCGGCAAGTTCGCCGAGACGGACGTGATCGTCCAATCGACCTACGCCGCTCTCCAGGGCAACGAACCGGACGGCGAATACGACGTCGATGGCTCGCACACCTTCACCGCGCCCGCGAGCGTGGCGATCAAGGTCAACGGCAGGGAGATAGAATACGCATGCGCAGGCTACACCGTCGAGAGGGGATATTGGAAAACAAGAGCCAGCACTACGTTCTTCGTTTGCACAAACACCCAGACAGTTGTGGAGAATTCCCACACCTACGACGAGTCGTCCGGACTCGTCCGCCTCACCTGGCTCTGGAAGCCGGTGCGCGGCCTCCGCACCGCCGCCGACTACGGCTATGACGACTATTCGCAGGCGGGCCTCGTCTGGAACTACGACGGCATCTACAACGCCGGCGTGGGCGTCCACAATCCCGGCGCCACGACCTGGAAAAACCTGGGCGACCGCGCCAATTCCGACCTCCATTGGAACAACCAGACCTCGACGGGACATTGGGCCGACAACGGCTACGTCTTCGCGGGCGGTCCGCGCTTCAAGGGCAATGCGGGCTTTTGTTTGAGGAACTGCACCATGCAGACGCTCATCGACGGCAATCCCGCCGACCAGACCGTGGTAGAACCCTACAGCTTCAACGGCTCGGGCAATTACTTCAACTTCCGCCTCATCAAGGACTCCTACAACGGTCCGGCGGCGAATTCCTTCTGCTGGGATGCGCAGAACGGCACGCGGTTGTTCTTCCACGCCCCTGGCAACCAATACGGCTTCGCGACCGGCATTCAGGACTTCGACAACAAGAAGGCCATGATGTTCCCAGATACGACGATCCCTGCGGAGTACGTCGCGGACGGAACATACGGTGCGCAGCGGCTCTACAATGAGTTTGCCTCGATGACCGAAGTCATTGACGATGGATACGGCCTCGGCAACATCAAAGATGGAAGTGCGGGCTTCGTCGGCACCGTGAAGTTCTTCCGCTACTACGACCGAGTGCTGACGGAGGACGAACTCGTGCGCAACCGCAACGCCGACGCGGTGCGCTACTTCGGCGAGCTGGGCGTCACGAACGTCGTCGTGGCCGTTGAGGACGGCTGCGGCATCAGCGCGGCGGAAGCGACCGACACCCCGTACTGCGTCGAGGGCGAATACACATTCTCGGCCACCGGAGCCAAAGGCCTGGGCTACAGGCTCCTGGTTCCTAACGGCAATGGCGGCTGGCGGACCTACCGCACTTTCACCGAGGGCGATTCCTACACCTACACTGCCGGCGGCGACACGCCCGCCTTGGTCAAACTCGAATGGTGCGCAATCAAGCCGACCCTGATTCTGATCAAATAACGCCCGTGAGTCCGCCCCCCGCCCTTTTCGCCGCAGGGGGCCGCCAGACATGGCAAAGGCGCCCAGGCCGCCACATGATGGCCCGGGCGCCTTCCACCATACCCGGCGACGCCTGGCCCATGGCAACCAGGCACCGCCCCCCTGCCAGCTACCTCAGGCCAAGCGCGGTGTGGAGCCCGAGCCAGTCGTTGGTGAGGATCGTGTCCATCCCCATGTCGAGGAGGGACCTGGCCTCTACTGGGTCGTCGCTCCAGAAGCAGTTGGCGCGGAGGCCCAGTTCATGTGCCCGCGCCACATCGTCCGCAGTGAAGTTCGGTTTGAAGAACTGGAGTCCCGCGCAGCCGAGGTCATGGGCGAGCTGGACGTGCTGCGCCCCGCTCGTGCAGCCGGCCCAGCCTAGGATTCGCGGTATGTCCGGCGCAAGGGCCGCGAGACGTTCGTGGAAGGCGGCGCCGCTGACCATGAAGTAGACATGGCGGCGGGCGTCGTGGTCGTCGATGATGCGCAGCACCTCATCCAGCGCATCGACGCCCCATGGCTCCCCGATTTCCCCCCTGCCCTTTATGTGGATGTTCATCGAGCAGTGGCATGCGAGGCGGTTCATGAGTTCGGCGAATGTCACGGGGCCGAGGCCGTGCCAGCGGTCCCCCGACTTCGCGCCAAAGTCGATTTTGCGCAATTCTTCGAGGGTGTGGTCCATGACCAGGCCGGAGCCGTTGGAAACGCGCTCCAGTGTGCAGTCGTGGATTGAAATCGCCACGCCGTCCTTGGACGGCCAGAGGTCGAACTCGATTTCCGAGGCGCCAAGGGCTACCGCCGCGCCAAGGGACGGAAGCGAATTTTCAGGAAGCGTGTCGTTGTGTATCCCGCGGTGGGCGCAGAGCCGCTTGGCGGGCAGTTCGGCGAAGAACGGCGCTATTGCGCTGCCGCCCGGGCGGTACTTGCACGGGTGGCGCCCGCGTTCCACGTATTCGGGATGCGTGGAGACGACGTTTCCGACGTAGCCGGCCTTTTTGAGGAATTTCCGGTGAGGGTCGAACTCGACGTCGAAGTGGCCGACTTCGTTGGTGAAGGAGCCGAGGACCTTGCCGTCGGGGGCGATTGCGCACGAGCATCCACCAGTCGGGGAGTCCTCGCCCATCGATACGGACGCCCGCAGGAGGTAGGCCCCGGTGGCGTAGGCGCAGTTGCGGTTCTGGAATGACAGCGCCTCGTGGGCGTCGGTGCGCTGCCGCGAGCAGCCGATGACCACGTCGGGCTTGACACGGGCAAGCGAAGCCCACTGCTCGACGAAGTAGAAGTCGTAGCAGGTAAGGAAGGCGTAGCGGACACCTGCGATCTCGACGACCGTGGGCGGCGTGAATTCGCGCGTATAGGAATCGTCAAGCGTCCTGTGTTCGCCGGGCGTCAGGTTCTGCTTGTCGTAGCGGCCGGCGGCCGACCCGTCCGGCGCATAGGCGAAGGTGCTGTTTCGCGGGCCCGCGGGGGAGTCGTAGCGGGCGTTGACAAAGACCGCGGCGCCGCAGCGCCGCGCGGTTTCCGCGCACTTGGCGAGCATGGCCGCGTTGCGGGCCTTCGCCTCGGCCGTAAGGAGGCTGGCGGGGTCGCCGACCGGCGCGGGGCAGTGGCATCCCTCCGGTAGGACGACGACATCGAGCGATGGGTCGCAGGATTCGAGTTCCGAGACGATCCAGTCGAAATTCTCCTGGAGGTTGGCTTCGGTCGGCCCGAAGCGGTATTGGATGATTCGTGCTTTCATGGCGGTAAACTGTCTGCCACAAATCCTCATTAGTCAAAGCGGGTTCTGACCTTAGGCGATTTGTGAAAAATTGACGTGGATCTTGGTTGTTGACGCGGGGGATGAAGTTGGACACGCCGCTAATAGGCGATGTCGAAATCGACGAATTCATGCGCCAGGCCGAATTCTGAGGAAAGCCATTCCCCGATGGCGCGGACGCCGAAACGCTCCGTGGCGTAGTGCCCGGCGGCGTACATGTTGCCGTGCCGCTGGAGGCATTCGTTGTAGCTCTGAAGATTGGCCTCGCCTGTGATGTAGGCGTCAAGGCCTTCGTCCTGCGCCTGGGAAATGCCGTCCGCGGCGCCGCCGGAGACCACCCCGACGGTGCGGATGGCGTCGGCTCCGAACTCCATTGCGGAAACGCGCGGCGAGATGCGCCCCCTTACCATCGCCAGGAAGTCGGCGCGTGGCATGGGCTTCGCGAATTCGCCCCTGAAGCCGATGGTCTCGCCGTGGTAGCGGTAGAATGGCGCAAGGCGGGCCAGCCCCAGCGCACGGCAAATCTGCGCGTTGTTCCCCAGTTCCGGGTGGGCGTCGAGCGGGAGATGGCACGCCCAGAGGGCGATGTCGTGCCTGATGAGAAATGAAACCAGCTCGTAGTTCAGCCCGTCTATGCGCTTAAGGGAGTCGCCCCAGCTGATGCCATGGTGGCAGATGAGCAAGTCCGCGCCCCTTCGCGCGGCCTCCTCGAAGAACGGGAGCGTGGCGTCCACTCCGCAGCAGACCCTGGAAAAGCATCCGCGGGACGATGCGACCTGGAGCCCATTGTTGGAGTGATCCGTAAAATCGGCAATTCTGAACTTATTCGCCAATGCCCCGCAGAGCACCGCAGCCTCAATTGTTTTCATCGCAAACTCGTTGTTTTACTGGAAACATCATACCACAACGCCGCATGGCGCGCAACCGACTTAACAACTTAAGGGAGACACCCTTCATTATAAGGTAAAAGGTAAAAGGTAAGAAGCACCGGTGTTTACAACTTAAGGGAGACACCCTTCTATAAGGTGAAAAAAAAGGGGGGCGGTTGTCGCCCCCCTTGAAGGATTCGCAAATGGCTTGCGCAGCGCTATTGCGCTGCGTCGAACAGCCATGTCGAGAGGTAGCGCTCCCCGGTGTCCGGAAGCAGGGCCACGATTCTCTTCCCGGCGAACTCCGGCTTCCTGGCAAGCTCCAGGGCCGCAAACAGCGCGGCGCCAGAGGATATGCCTATGAGGAGCCCCTCCTCCCTTGCCGCCGCCCGCGCGGTGGCGCCGGCATTTTCGGCGGAAACGGCAATCACGCCATCGTAGGCCGAGGTGTCCAGCGTCTTCGGGACAAAACCGGCCCCGATGCCCTGTATCTTGTGCGGCCCCGCATGGCCCTGGGAGAGGACCGGCGACGTGTCCGGCTCGACGGCGAAAACCTTCACCGCCGGGATTTTCTCCTTCAACGCCCTGGCGACGCCCGAAAGCGTCCCGCCCGTTCCAACGCCCGCGACAAATACGTCAACCTTGCCGTCAGTATCCGCAAGTATCTCCCGCCCCGTGGTGAGATAATGCCTTTCGGGATTGGCCGGGTTTTCAAACTGCTGCGGAATCAGCGAGTTTGGCGTATTTTCATGCAACTCGTTTGCCTTGGCGATCGCGCCCTTCATGCCGTCCTTGCCAGGCGTCAGAACCAGCTCCGCCCCATAGGCGGCCACCAGTTTCCGGCGCTCGACGCTCATTGTGTCCGGCATTGTCAGTATGAGGTGGTAGCCCTTCACCGCCGCGACAAGCGCAAGGCCAACGCCGGTGTTGCCGCTGGTCGGCTCGATCAGCGTCCCGCCAGGCTTGAGCGTCCCGTCGCGTTCGGCCGCCTCTATCATCGCCAGCGCAATGCGGTCCTTCACCGACCCGCCGGGATTGAAGTACTCGACCTTGACCACGACTTCAGCGCCACCCTTGTTGAGCTTGTTGATGCGAACAAGCGGCGTATTGCCTACCAGTTCGGTAATGTTATTTCGTATCCCAGACATAGACACCTCCGTATCAATTCCAATCCTTGAAATTTTTAACCAGCATTTTCGCCATCACGCAATGACGACCTTATTGGTTATGAATGCTTCCATTATATGACATTTTCCAATCGATGTCAAGCATTTTTGCAACAGGCGTTTTTTGGGGTTGATTGGGAATGGCGGAGCTAGGCTTCGTGGACCCGCTTTCCGGTGATGTGGTCGGGCACCAGCGCGAAAACCAGGACCGCGGCCGCGGCCTTGCGGATTTCCTCCTCGATGTACCTTTCGTCCGGGGTGAAGCGACGGGAAAGGCGGCGGCATATTTCGACGGCCTCGTCGAAGTCATCGACGAACTCGACATGCCCGAAGACGACAACGCTTTTGAAGGTGAGCGCCCAGGCGGGTTCGCGCGAAGCGTCGTGGAAGCCCTCCCCGACAACGGTGAAGCACACGCGCGGGTTTTTGCGGAGAGCGTCGACCCGATGCCCGATTTTCCCGCCATGGAAGTATATCCTGCCGGACTCCTCGTCGTAGTGCGGGTTGAGCCAGGTGCCGTAGGGCCAGCCGCCGTCGCCTATGGCGGAGAGGACGCCGCGCTTCGCGGAGCGCAGCACTTCGCCTATTTCAGCGTCGGACAGCGCCTGGTTCGCGCGGCGCATCGGGCGGAACCCGGGCGCGGCCGCCGGAAGCCGCCTGGCGCCGACGATTTCGCAGCCTTCGGCCGCGAGTGCGGCAAGGGCCCTGTCGAGGTTTTCCGCCTTGACGAGGATGTAGTCGGTGTCGAACGTGGACACGGCGAAGAGCGCAATCCGCTCGCCGGCCAGTATCCCGCTGATCCGTGACAATATCCCCACAAGCGAGAAGTCGAGCGTTCCCTCGATGCGGAAGGCGCGCCAGCCGTCTTCGCGGGCAAGCGCCGACGACGGCACGCGGCCCGAGGGGCAGACGAGGGACTTCTCATCGCCCGTGGCACCGGTGAAAACCACCGGCGAAGAGAGGTCCACGCCATCCCATGACGGGACCTTGCACACGCTAAAATCCTGATCCAACACTCGTATTGTCATCTGATGCCTTTCCTGCTGGCTGGGGTTGACTGGTTCGGCTGGGACATGCTCCCGCGGGCGCCGACGCGGACAAATGGGACAATCGCGATGCCCGCTGCGGCGACTCCCATTATACCACAGGCGCGGCCTGCCGCCGGCCGCCCGAGAAAGAAACGCCGACAGGTTTCAAAATTCGTCCAGAAAATTTTCAACTTTCGTCCTTCCCGCTTTCCAATTTTCCGTCAATCCGCCCTTTTAAATTGCGCTTTTCAGAATAACATGATATAATAAGTGGCTCAAAATCAATGCTTTGGGGTTCCTTCCTTGACGGAATCAATGGAAGCGCAGCAAGGAGAAAAACACTCAAAACGTTCATTTTGTTTTTTTAATTCAGGCCTATGACCTCATCGCTAGAACAGGACAATTCGCAGCCGACGATTTTAGTCGCAGATGACATGGCGATCAGCCGCAAGTTGCTGAAGACGCACCTTGGTTCCCGCTACAACGTCATCGAGGCTAAAAACGGCCTGGAAGTGGTCGAGTTCCTCAAGAACTCGCCCGCGAACATTTCCTGCATTCTGCTGGACATGCTAATGCCCGTGATGGACGGCACGAAGGTCCTTGAGTTCATGCGCGAGCACGGTCTTCTGGACATAATTCCGGTAATCGTGATCACGGCGATGTCGAATTCGGCGGGGAAGATTTCCTGCTACGAGGCCGGCGCATCTGAGATCATCGAAAAGCCATACGACCCGAAGATCCTCGTCAACAGGATTGACAGCTACGTACGTCTGTTCTCCCGCCTTCGCGAGTCCCGCGAGGCCGCAGAGCCGCAGAGTGGAAGGGAGTCTTCGTTCTTCCTCACGGCCGTCCTCGATTCGCTGCCGCAGGCGGTGTTCGTATTCGACAACTCGACTCTGGAGATCGGGTACTGCAACGTCGCGTTCGAAATGCTTCCGGGCATGATGCGGTCGCCGGCCGGCCGGAAGCTCAACGAGGTATTCGACACGCCCACCTGCACCGCCGTGATGGGCGCGGTGGCGGACTTGCTCTCGACGCGGACGCAAACCCCCGTTTTCGCTGAAATTGGGGGGCGCCACTTCACCCTCGTATTCAACGCCATCCTTGACGAATCCGGCAGCGTGGCCGACATAATAGGCACCGCCATCGCGCTGTCGCTTGGCGGCAACTTCTAGGGGGGGGGTAAGCAAATGGCCCCACTCACGACAAGGACTGGGATACAGGCGCTGGACAGCGCATTTGGCGGGCTCTACCTGCAGCGTCCGACGCTTGTCTCCGGGCGGCGCAAGACCGGGAAGTTCATCTTCGCCATCCAGCTTCTCGCCAAAGCCCTGAAAAGCGGCGACAGCGCCGTGTTCTTCACCGGCAAGGACCCGGCGGAGGTCGTCGCGGCCCTCGCGGCGCGTGGCGTGGACACCGACCTGGCGCTTGAGAGCTCCCAGCTGATCATCTGCCCCTACTCTTCGATGCAGCGCTCCGGCGAGGGCATCTTCGCCCCGCTGCCCTTCCCGCAGGCGGCCGAGGAGCTCGTGGCGCTCGTTTCCGACCACTCGATATCCTACGCCATATTCGACACCATCGTCCCCTGGACGGCCATTGAGCCGCTGGAGGAGATGCCGGCCCATGTCGAGGCCTTCGTCAAGTCCCTTGAGAAAATGGGCCTCACGTCGCTGCTTCTTATTCCGGCCCCCGCCTCGCCAGCCGCGCAGTCCCTGGCGAATCTGCTGCGCGAGCTATGCCCGACGAACATCGAACTGGAATCCAAGAATTTCGGTGCGGAATTCGTCATGCGCGTGACGAAATACCAGGGTGCGACTGGCGCCCCGCTCCCGTGGGAGAAGACGCTGGACCTGATTCCGGGCGTCGGATTCGGCGTCGCGGAGGAGTCCGGCCCCGCGGCGTCGGCGCCGCCCGCGCCGCCGTCCTTTTCCAACAAGCCGCTCCAGACGCGGCATTTCCGCCCGCTCGTCTCGCCCGGTTCGCCAGCAACCCTGGCCACGCCGCAGCCAGACGCCACCAAGTCTGCCGCACGACCGGGCCAGCCCGGCGGCGGGCAGATTGCGGCGCCTAGGAAGTTCCGCCCATTCGTCCAGGCCGCACCGAACGGGGGGGGCGCCATTCCGCCGGCGCCGGTCGCCGCCGCGCCGAAGACATCGTTTTCGGCCCGCCCACCAGCCATGTCGCCCCACCAGCCGCAGGCGCTGCCGCGCGCACCGCACCAGCCCAGGACTTCATCGCGGATTCCCCTTCCCCAGCAGGCGCAGGCAATCAACCAGTCGGCCCAGACCTCCAATCCGGCGCAGGCCCGGCAGCCCAGTCGCCC
>JAFWPM010000137.1 GCA_017509565.1 Kiritimatiellia bacterium
ACGAATTCGTCGTTGTCCACCCCCAGCACGAGCGCGGCGTACGGGACGGCGACACCAGCGTCGCGGCAGGCGTCGAGGACTTTGGCGGCCACCATGTCGCGCGCGCAGAGAATCCCGCATGGCTTGGGGAGCGCCGCCACCCACTTCGCGAGGGTGCGGCGCTGGCGCGTCCCGGAGTCCGGCGCGGCGCTCGCCGCGCCGAACGACGAATACGCGCGGCCCATCCGCGCCGCGCACGCGGCCAATGCCGCGTCGCGCTCCGCCGACCAGGACTTGTCGCCCCGGTCTCCCTTGCGCCGGCTTTCCCCGACGTAGGCGAAGTGCGCGACGTTCCGCGAGGCGAAGTGTTCGGCCGCGCACTGCGCGATGCCCGCGTTGTCGACGAAGACGCTTGCAGAATCGACCGGACAGCCTTCGGGCGGCAAGGTCTCCGCGAACACGATCGCCCGGCACCCCATCTTCCTTGCGATCCCCGGCATTTTCGAGATCTGCCTGCCGCCGACGAGGCCGTCGGGTCGCCATTCCCGGAACGCCGAAAGCCGTTCGGTCGCCGTCCCGTATCCGAACAGCCGGACCTCGACGTCCGAATGCGTCGACGCATAGCGCAGGACCCCGCGCGCCATCTCGCGCGACACCCTCAGCCGCACGTCCATGTGCACGAGAATGCGCAGGGGAGTGCCGAGGGGCGTCTTCATTGGCTACGGGTGTCCGGGTTGTCAGAATCCCGCCGTCCGCATGAGCGGAAGCGACAGAAGATGCCGGTCGTTGGTAACAATGAGTCCGCCAATTTCAAGCGTGGCGGCGGCAATCCAGATGTCATTGGTCGGAATCGGCTTTCCGACGGATTTCACGTAGGCGAAGACTTTTGCGTAAAAGGCCCCGCTTGCCCTGGTCACGGGATGAACGAAAACCTTCGGATTGGCAAGCATCAGGGAAAACGCTTCGCGCTCTTTCCGCTCCCTTGCAGTGTTTCCCTGCGTTCCGGAGTCGATTTCCCCGCAAACGACTGCGGGGATGACAATGCGGAATGATTCGCCCATCAATTCGGCGATGCGGCGCTCGCCATGGAATAGCGCGATGATGGCATTGGAGTCGAGAACGATCGTGTCGCTCATTTCCACATCTCCTCGTCAATCTTCCGCTGCTCGGCAACGGCGGCGTTCAATCGTTCCGCCTCCTTGTCGGAAATGATGCCGCAGAATTCCATGAAGGGATTGTTCTCGGCGGAACTGCCCGTTTCGTGGATCCCGAGCATGGGGCCGAGCAAGTCCTTGATCGCCTTGTTCATGCTTGTTCCGACATTGCGGGCGTGGGCGCGAAGCGCCTCGGCGAATGCGTCCTCGACGTGGATGGTCATCGTTGTCATGATTCAGTTCACCTCTTCAATGAATCAAATTCTACATCATTGCGTCGCCTTTGTCAACGGAAATTTTTGTTTTTCGCAAAATCTGATATTTTATGCGCGTTTGTCTATCACGCTTTCCCGCGCAATCGATTAGAATGGTTCCTGTTCGCGCTATGAAACCGGTTTTCCATGCATTTTCAACCCTTGTCCTGGGTGCCGCCGCCAGCGTCGGCGCGCAGGGACTCGATGTGTCGCTCGACGGCGACACGGGGCGGCTCCTCTCCGTCGCGGTGGATGGCGAAATCGTGCTGGCCGCGGACCCGAATGTCGCCGAGGCCGTGAAGTTCGACTGCGACGGGAATGCCGGCTCATGGCGATACGGTTTCGACTGGCGCGTCCATGAAGAGGAGCGCATGCTGCAGGGGACGCTTTCCTTCGAATGGCTCGGCGACGAGCCGGTCCGGCTCAAGGGCCTGACGGTTTTCGAGGGCAAGGTGCCGTTTGGAGCGGCGGCGGCTTCCTCGCCGTCGCGCGGCGCGTTCCTCCTTCCCGGCGTCTGGCCGCCGATCCGGCGAGCGGCTTCAGGCGCGCGATCAGGCCGCGTGAACGAAGGCTCGGCCTACACGCCGATGGCCATCGCCGACAATGGCCGCCACAGCGTCATGTCGTGCGTGGACGAGCTTTCGCCTTGCGCCGACTACTCCACGCCGAGCATCACGGAGTGCATCGACGGCTTCCTGCTCTCCCGCTCCTTCGAGACGGCCGGATGGATGCGCAAGGGCGAGCCGCAGACGGTCGGCGACGTCTGGCTCGTCTTCCGCGACGGCACGGCCGAGGACATGTTGCGCCGCACGGGCGAGTGGTTCCGCAAGATCGGAATGCTTCCGCCCGCCGACCGTCCGGAGTGGGTGCGCGACATCGTGGCCTGCTATTCGCTCCATCCGTGCGGCCGCAACGACGACATGCGCTGCGACCCCGACGGCCTCGCGCTCGCCCGCTCCTACCTGCCGTATCTCGAAGCGCTTGGCGTCAGCTGCATCTGGATGCGCCCAATCGAGGACAAGGCGCCCTACATGCCGCGCGACTATTTTGCGCTCCAGCCGGGCGTCGGGACGGACGCCGAGCTGGCCTCCTACGTCGCCGAGGCGCATTCGCGCGGAATCCGCGTCTGGCGCGACGCCGTGCCGCACGGCGGCCATGTCGATTTCCCGCGCGCGATGGAGCATCCCGAATTCCTCGCGTGGAAGGAGGAC
>JAFWPM010000138.1 GCA_017509565.1 Kiritimatiellia bacterium
CGGCGCGGCGCCGGGATCGGCGGCGACGACGGCGGCGGCGGGCGCGGGCGTGTGGACGCTGTCGCGGCGTTCCGGGGGATAGGCCGCCGAGGCGCGAACCATCGGCACCAGGAGGCGCACCGGCGGCTTCCGCCACGGGCGGAGCGGATCGCCGTCGGCGGACCGCTCCACGCGAATGTCGGCGCCGGAAAGGTTTGCCGGCAACGCAAGAGGCTCCGGCTCGCGCTCCGGCTCGACGTCGAACCACGGCCACACTGCCGGCTGGGGCGGAGATTGGTCCACGCCCCATTCGGGCGCCGTGCGCGGCACGGGCGTCCAGCGTTCCTCGACGGGCTGCGCGAAGACGAGCGCCCCCCACTCGACGGCCTTGAGCGGCGCGTCCGCCGGGAAGTCGCGGTCGCGCACGGCCTTCACGACTGGCGTCCACGAGAAGTCCACCGCGACGGTCTCCTCTTCTGCGCCCCACGGGCCTGGGATGGTGAGGATGGCGCCGTTGTCTGCGGCTCGCCGGGACGGCTCGCCCCGCCATTTCACGCCGGTCGCCCACGCGGGGCGGCGGAGGCGCAAAGCCCCGTGCCAGCCCTCGGCGCGGACGCGGATGGTGACGCGCCCGTCAAAGGGGTAATCGGTGTCGATGTCGAGCGCGACGGTCGCGCCGCCGATCTGCGTCCGAACCGCCATCGGCCCGTAGTTGGAGACGCGCAGGTCGTTGCCCTCGCGCAGCACCGCGCCAAGGACATACTTCGGATAGAGGCGAATGGAATTGGCGGGACAGCACGCGGGGTTCATGTTCGGCGCGTAGGCCTCGTAGTGCGCCTCCGGGCCGTGGCGGGATGAACGCCTCGTGGCATACCACTGGTTGGGCGAAGTCATGTAGCCAATGGTGCGCTCGTCCTTGGCGCGGGCGCCCTGCGCCGCGTTGAAGACGATGCGCTCGATGGCGTCGGCCCAGACGGGATCGCCGGTGAGGGCGACAAGGCGCTCGAAGAGTTCGAGGCAGTAAACGTGGTCGCAGTATTCCGTCTCTCCCACGCACGAGGGTGCGGCAGTCCATTCGCCGTCGGCGCACGGGGTGTGCGAGCATTGCCAGCCAAGGCCATCGCGCCATGCGGAGATCATGTGCATGGCGGCGGCAATCCAGTCGGGACGGCCGAGGCCGGCCGCGAGGGCCACTGGCACCTGGAGCCGCGCCGCGAGGGCCGCGACGTGGTAGGCGTGTGTCGAGAGCGGGAATGACGCGAGCGTCGCGCCATTCTGGTGCCCGGGCTTGTCGAGCCATGCGGCGTACTTCTCGCAGAAGCCTTTCAGCCGCGCGTCGCCCGTCAGGCGGAAGACCTCGGCGGCGGGGATGAGGATCGTGGGCCCTGCGTAGTCGGTCTTGCGCTCGCCGGACCAGTTTTCGGCGAACCAGAGCAAGGCGCGATGCAAGGCGCCGAGGATGGCCTTGTCGCCGGTGCGGGCGTATTCGAGGAGCATGGCCCTGTAGAAGATGTGGCAGCCCCAGGCGTTGAAGTCCTCGTGGCGGTCGTCGCCGGGACGGTAGGCGCCGAGGTAGCCGTTCGGTTCCTGGAGCGCCATGGCGGCGCGGACGCGTGCTGCTGTCTTTTCAACGAGGGTCGCGTCGCCCAGTGCGTAGGCGAGGCACGCCTGGCCCAAGGCGAACTCGCCGCCCATCTCGGCGCACCAGCCAACGAGGCCGCGCGCGCCCTTGGTGGGGTCGAAGTCGCGGGTGACGTAGGGCTTCTCCATCTGGTCGGGCTCGATCTCGCCCAGATGGCCGCCCATGCCCCGAAGGGAAAGTTCCAGCTGGGCGCGCAGCCACCCGCGCGCCGTGATCTCGCCGGGACGGAGAGGCGCTAGGTTCGGGCCATTCATCGGACGATGAGCGTGAACGCGGCGGGGACGCTGCTGCGCTCCGCCATGAACTCCGCCGGCGCGAGCGCGCGGCCGGTGATCCTGATGTCGTCCAATTCGCCGACGAACGGATACTGCGAACCGTTCCGCGCACCGATGAAGAGGCGCTCGGCCCGAAGCCTCGCGGCGCCGGTGTTGGACGAGAAATGCGTCGCAATCTGGACGCCGTCGCGGTAGAGCCGCACGATGTCGGCCGTCGTCGCGCCGAAGTCGTACACGAGCGCGTAGTGGTGCCAGCGGCCGTCCGCCGCGGACCAACCGGACACGAGATTGTGCGTTCGCGTCATCTGGAATCCGGCGTACTCGTTGGCGGCGGCGTAGAACGCGCCGGAATTGTTGAGGGCGTTCGCCGATGTCTCCATCACGATTCCGACATCCTGCATGGCCGTTTTCATGAACCATTCCACCGTCATGGATTCGTATGGGTGGAGCGGCAGCGGCGCAAGCGTCGCGAAGCCGCCCTGCGAGCCGTCGAACGCCGCCGCGCCGCCGTCCGTAATGGTCACGCCGCTCCCCGTGAGCGCGTTGCCGGCGCCCGTCGCGTCGGCGAAGGGATCGCTCTTGTCGAACGGCCAGTAGGCGACCATGTCGTCGAGCGGGCCGGTGCGCTTGCGCAAAAACTGGCCGGGCTGGAGCGCGGCGGCGGTGATGCGGATGTCGTCGATGTCGGCATTGAGGAAGAACTGGCCGTTTTTGCGGGAGCCGATGTAGAGGACGTCGTTGCGCAGGGATGCGCCGGAGTTCCGGGCGGCGCCAGCGTAGTCGCCCATGCGGACGCCATCGACGTAGAGGCTGACGCAGTAGGCGTTGCCGGAATTCGAGGAGTCCTTGACGAGGGCGACATGGTGCCAGCCGGCGTTAACGGTGTTCGCCGGCGAATTGCCGTAGCGGTAGCCGTCGGCGAGGCGGAAGAGGCCGTTGACAGCTCCCGGGCCGGCCTCATCGAGCGAGAAGTAGAAGGCGCCGGAATAGCTCGTGGCCTGCTGCGAAAGCTCCATGACCATGCCGAGGGAGTTCGATCCGGCGTGTCTCCTGACGAAGAACTCGACCGTCGCGTCCGTGCAGGCGCCGAGGTCGAGCGAGTTCACCGTCCGCACGTCGCTCGCCGTGCCGTCGAAGGATGCGCAGCCGTTCGCGAACGTGACGCCCTGCGATCCCTGGAGCGCGTTGCCGTTGCCGCTGGCGTCGGCGAGCGCGTCGCCGTCGTCGAATTTCCAATATGCCCGGACGTCGATGGTGCCGGAGGAGCGGGATTGCAGGAACTGGCTAGGCGAAAGGACGCCTTCCGTGATGCGCACGTCGTCGATCATCCCCTTGAACGGGATGGCCGTCCCGCCACGCGAGCCGATGTAGAGGCGGTAGGGACGCAGGCACGAATCGGTGTTGTTCTGCCAGTGGCCCGTCTGGCGGACGCCGTCGAAGTAGAGCTGCACCCTGTCCGCCGCCGTTTCGCCAGCCGGGTCGATGATCGCCGCGATGTGGTGCCACTGCCCGTCGCAGATGCTTCCGGAGTCGAATTTCTCACCGTTGTAGCGGCCGCTGGAACCCCGTACCATCACGCCTTCCCTCGCGTAGATGTAGAAACTGCCCGGATAGGCGGCCCCCTGCGACTGGTTAGCGGAGATGTTCGGGCTCAGTTCCATGACCATGCCGTCGCAGTCCGGCTCCGCCAGGGCGAAGCACTCGATCGTGTAGGGCTGGTTTTCGCGGAAATCGACGTTGTGCCCCGTGGCGAACTCACGGGCCGTGCCGTCGAAGACGGCGGCGCCGTTCGCGAAAGTCGCGCCGCCGGCGTTCACGAGGTCGTTGTGGCCCGTGGCGTCGAATTCGCCGAGCGCGTCCGAGCCGAAGTCCCAGTGGGAGATGGTGTAAGTATTGGCGGCGACGGCCGGCGCGGCCGCGCACGCCGCAATTGCCGTGCAAAACACCAGTGCGATTCGTTTCATGCGTTTTTCCTCGGTTGGGATTGGGGGCGGGTCATCGCGGCGGACTTCGCCGCCAATGTCCCACGGTGAAACTTATTCTACCCTGTTTTGCGGCGCGAAAGTGGCGGTTTTGGATAAAATATTTCGTTTCGCTAGCGCCGAAGCTTCCGCCATTCCCGCAGCGAGGTTCCGGTTCTCGAACGGAAAATGTCGCGGAGTTCGCGTCCGGAGTCGAAGCCGCAGAAATCGGCAATGGCTCCGATCGGGAAGTCCGGTTGCGAAAGAAGGTCTATTACCCGCGCCATGCGGACGTGGAGGATTTCGTCTAGCACGGAATGCCCCATTGCCTCGCGGAAGCGGAGCTCGAAGAGTTTGCGCGAAACCGGGAAGCGGCTCGCAAGGCCGGCGGCGGAGAGGCCGTCGCACGCCTCTCCGCGTATTGCCTCAAGCGCCTCCATGACGAATGGCTCGCGTCGGCCGAAACCGCGCGTCGAGGCGCGGCGTTCCACGAAAAGCGGGCCGAAATTTGCGGCAATGGGACTACTGGGACCCATGGGGCAGCCGGGACGGATGCCCGGCCGCGTCGCAGGCGTCCCATGTGTCGCGGACATCCCGCCCATTTCCAGCAGCGCCTTCGCGGCAAGATAGCCGGAAAGTTCGAAATCGACCTTCACGGATGAAATGTCCGAGGCAGGCAGGCCGTCCTCCGGCGTCTCCACGGCATCGACTCCGACAAGAGTCGCGGAGCGGGGGAGGGAACGTCCGGCGGCGGAGAGCGCGCGGGCGAATGAGGCGGCAACGCTATCGTTGACCCCGAAAACCGCGCAGTGCTCCGGGAGCGACGCGGCCCAGCTCGCAAGCCTGTCGGCGCGGGACGATTCGTCCTCCCGCGGGCGCTCCGCAAAGAGTCGGCATGGCTTCCCGGCGGCGCGGCAGCAGGCCCGGAAGGCCGCCACTCGCCTGCGCGCCCATGGGCTTTCCGGGACGGATCCGCTCCCGACAATCGCAAAGCAGGGCGGAAGGCCGGACGACAATTCACGGAAGGCGGCCCGCGCGATGGCCGCTTCGTCGCACTCGACCTTGCGGGCGGACCGCCATGCGCCGCGCCCCGGCGGGTCGAAGTAGACGACCGGAACCGATCCGAAGAGCCGCGGCGGCAGCGGGTGCCGCGCCAGCCAGCACTCGACCACGCAGCCCGCCACGCGGCCGCCGCC
>JAFWPM010000139.1 GCA_017509565.1 Kiritimatiellia bacterium
AGAGCGCGTCGCCCAGTTCCGGGGGCGCAAAGTTTGAAATCCAGTCCGTGCGCCGCAGCGTCTTGCACAGCGCGAGCAGCGCCGCCGTCGAGGCGTTCTTGCCGTCCTCGATGTTGCGCACGGACTTGAGCGACACGCCGCTGCGCTTCGCGGCCGTCATCTGCGAAATATTGTCCGCAAGTCTTGCCTCGCGCAGGTTTCTTCCCAGTTCGGCAAGCATTTCGTTTGTGGTCAAATAGAGCATCGTCTTTATTCCTCATGGGGGTTGTTGACGCGAAAAATACTATCAAACATTCCTCATAAGGTCAATACACGACATGCCAAGCCCGCGCCTTGGAGCCTTCCCCTACCAGAAGCAGATCACCGTCGCGGCGTTGCCGGGAATCTTGACCGACAGGACGCCGCTCTCGTTCACGAGCGAGCAGCCGTCCGGCAGATTCGCCGCAAGCGCGCTCGCGTCTTCGAGCGTAATCGCGCGATTGGCGTTGCCGGTGGACATGAGCGGCACCATCCCGCCGTTCGGATTCGCCTTCACGTAAGCCTTGACGGAATCCGCGTCGAGCGTCAGCGTCATACCGGAGCGGATCGTGAAAACCACGGTCGCCACGCCATTCGCCAGAGCGCCGCCGGAGAATTAAGCCGTCGCGCCCCATCGTCCGCTACAGTATTCGCGACAAGCCCGACCTCCTTCGCGAAGTCTGGCAGAAGCAGTCCATCGTTCGGAATGTCGAACAGGTTTTCGTTTCGCGCCGCATCGCGCACCACCAGCGAATCGCCGCGCGCTTCAACGGAAACCATCCGTCCCTCCGGGGCAGGCGGAGTGTCCGCCTGCGCCATCTGCGCGGCAAGCGCCGCCGCCGGGATCGTTCCGCACGGGATTCTCATTTCGCAACCTATTGCTTGACGACTTTCAGCACTCCGGGGATTTCAAGACCGAACGGCCAGCCGGAATACTGCCCGGAACGGGTGCGGAAGCGGACGTCGTTGCGGCCTTTCTCGAGCGGAATCGAAATCGACTTCCAGTTTGGCCCCGGACCGTTCGCCTCGCGGATGAACTTGCCGTTGACATGCAACTCGCCGAAATAGTCATTTGCAATCGCAAAAACATACTCCCCCGATTCCGGCGCTTCAACGGAAAATGTAACGTCGGCCCAACGCGTCCCGTTCTCGCCCGCAGTGAAACCGTCGGGATAGACGTATTGCAAATCGATCCGCGTCCTTTCGCCGGGAATCGCGAAGAACGTCTTGCCGTCGATCTTGAACGGCAACGGCTCTGCGGGCGCAATGTCGATTGCTTCGCGCTCGCACACCATTACCGGCGAATCCCAGACCGGCACGGATCGGACGTCGCCTAACGCGAATACCCGTCCCGTAATCATCTCCACCCAGACCGGGCTCCTCAATTCGCCAAGCCTTGCGGACAAATCAAGCCTGGCGAACTCCATGCAGTCCGACGGGCGTCTGTCCGAGAACCAGAAAAGGCGGAGCCTCCTGCCCAAGCGGTCGAACGACGCGCAAGACAAGTCGCGCATCTTCCCCGTTTCGCAGATTTTCGCCTTTTCCACGGTTGCGCCGGCAGGCTTCACATCGTCGTCGAAGATGGCGTAGAAGTTGCGCATCGCCTGGGAGCGCGGGCTTCCAGCCCGCGAATGCGGCGCGGCCGGAGGCCGCACCCCCAAGCGCCGCGGGCAAGATGCCCGCGCTCCCTGGAATCTTCCAGCCACTGCTAGGTGCGGCGTCTCGCCGCGCCGGTAGGGGCCGCACGCCGTGCGGTCCGCCTTGGTAACGCTGGCTTCCAATCCCGCGGTGGTGGGGGCGGCGGCCTCCAGTCCGCCGTTTCGTCATTCTGATCGCCATGGAACTCCACCTCGCCGCCCCGCCGCGCCAGCCCGTCAGCGCAGCCGTTTTTTTTGGTGGATTGACCCAAAATAAAGCCAAAAATTTTGGCATTGACATGGGTTATAAAAAAGTGTATGATGGGTGACGTTGTTTGCACGGACTGTCTCGTGTCGCAAGGCGGTTCGGCAACTTGGAAGCATGGCGATTTCAATGAGGAAGACGAAAAAAACAGACAATGTCGGCACTGCGGCGCCAATGGCTGGCGCGGAGGTCGCCCTTTCCGCCCGCGCGAAGGTGTCGCGGTGGCTGGAAGAGGCGATTGCGTCCGGCTCGATTCCGCGCGGCGGCGAAATTCCGTCCGAGCGCGAGCTGGCGAAGTCTCTTGGGGTGGCGAAGAACACGGTTTCCGCCGCGATCGAGGAGGCCGTGCGGCGGGGACTCGTCGTGATCCGCGAAGGTTCCCGCAAGCGCTACGCCGGGACGCCGGGCGGCGCTTCGCTCGCCTCTTCGACGGTGTTCGTGCTGGCGGGGCAGATGTCGTTCACGAACGTCGACACCGCTCCTGCGTGGTCCGACGCGTTCCTTGCCCTGGACGTGGTGCGCAGCCTATCGAAACTCGGGCGTTCCGTGGGGCTCTACACCCCGCAGTCGTTGCCGTCGGGCGGGCTGGACGCCATCTTCGAAGCGCGCCCCGGCGGCATGGTCGTGACGAACAGCGTAAGCGGCGACCCGCTCGCGATGGAGGCGCTGCGGCGCTGCCGCGAGGCCGGCATCCCGGCGGTCGCCTACGGCAACGCGCCGGAACTGCGCGTCTATGACCGCGCCTACTCCGACCACCGCGCCGGTTCGCGCGACATCGTGCGCTGGCTCATCGCGCACGGCCGCAAGCGCATCGTCCCCTTCTTCCCCTTCGTTCCGACGCGATTTGGGGAGCGCGAACGCATCGCCGGCTACGAGGAAGCCATGCGCGAGGCGGGGCTGGAGCCGGTGGCGGTTTCTGTTTTCGGATCGAAGGCCATTGACGTAGGCGACAAAGCGGAAGCTTTCCGCATCCAGACGGCATTGGCCATGGCGGCTTTGCAGTCCCTGAAACGCGATGGCGCATTCCCCGACGCGCTCCTGTGCCTCAACGACGACTGGGCGAAGCGCGCTCTGGCCGCAATCCACAACCTTGGCCTTGTTCCGAACCAGGACATCGTCGTGGCCGGTTACGACAACATCGTTCGTGAAAACCAGCCGGACGCCGACTTTCCATTCCGCCCTGCCGTCACGGTAGACAAGCATAACGAGCGCTCTTCCGAAGACCTTGCCGCGCTTGTCCTCGCCCGCATGGACGGGACGCTTCCCCCGGAACCGCAGGCAAGGATACACCAGCACGAGGTCGTGGAGATTTTGCAGAGGAACTCACCATGAACACTACAAAATCACATGCCGCCGTGGCGGCAATCGCCGTGGCGGTAATTGCCGCATTCCCACCGGCGGCACAGGCCGAGCCGGCCGTCGAAGTCCTGTCCGTCGCCCAGCGCTGGCCGTTCAGCCGCTTGGTCGATGTCACATACACGCTGTCCGGGGCCGCATCCGCAATCGACATCGACGTGTCGCTGACCTCGAACGGCAAGACCGTCGCGGTGCCGGACGCGGCGCTGACCGGCAAAGCGCGGTCGGTCTCGAATGGGGGGCCGTATCGCCTGACATTCGACCCGACGAGGACAGAGTTCTCCGGCGAGGAGATGCTGTCCGACTGCGTTGTCACGTTGTCGCCAACCGTAGAAAAGCTCTTCATGCTCGTTAACCTCGACGACTCGCTCGGAGACACCGCAGAGCGTGTTTCCTACACGAACCAGGTCATCGGCACGGGGACGCAGTGGGACGACCTCTACAAGACCAACTACATCGTCCTTAGGCGCATTCCCGCAGGAACGTTCACGATGGGTCGCGCAAGCTCCCCCGGCAGCGGATTCGGGCACGAGACCCCGCAGCACGACGTCACGCTGACGCGCGATTTCTACATGGCCGTCTACGAGACTACCATCGCGCAGTTCGCCAAGATCAACGGCAGTTTCCCGATTTCAAGCACCGACAACTATTTCACCGACAAGGATCCATTGCGTCCGGCGCATTGCGTCCGCTACGCCACGCTGCGCGGCGAGGCGTGGGACGCGACAAACGACCTCGCGACGGCCCGCGACTGCGGAAGCGGCAACTTTCTCGCCCAACTTCGCGCGAAGACCGGAGGAGCTTTCCCCTTCGACCTGCCGACCGAAGCGCAGTGGGAATACGCATGCCGCGCTGGAACGGCGGGCGACTACTATACTGGCGAAAACATGACGGCATTCGCCGACATCGACGCCAAGCTCGCCACGCTTGCCCGCTACCGCTACAACGGCGGCTACCCGGACAATGGCGCCACCGTTCCGTCGACATCCGCATCGGCCACGGAAGGCGGTCCTGCACGCGTCGGATCGCTCGCGCCGAACAACTGGGGGCTTTACGACATGCTCGGCAATGTCGCCGAGTGGTGCCTCGACTGGTACGGCGGCTCGCTCGGAAGCGAACCAGCCGTTGATCCGATGGGCGCGGCGATGCCGGAAAGCAACCCGAAGCGGATCGTGAAAGGCGGGTCGTGGTCCGGCACGGCAAAGCTATGCCGGACTTCCTACCGCACTTCGCTTATAACGCTCGAAAAAGGGAACGGCATGGGCTTCCGCCTCTGCCTGACGTTCGAATAGCAGGAAAGGAAACAAAACCATGAAAAGCGTTTTCGCGATTCAGCTTGTCTGCATTGCGCTGTCGCCGCTGGTGGCGAAGGGTGCCAGAATCATCCCCACGCCCGAGCCGACTGCCCATTGGGGAAGCATTCGATCGGCGACCGTCGGAATTCCCGTCGTCCTCCCGCAAGGCTGCGACTCGGCGACGCTGAAGATAACCAATCTCGCGGGGCGGACCGTCGTCGATGAAACTTTCGATGCCGACGCCACGTATTCGTGGGACGTCTTTTCCGGTGCGGAGCCGCAGACGGAGGATTTCTTCACGCTGACGCTAGTCGGGATGTCCGGCGAGACGGTCCTTTCCTCGGAGACCGGCACGCTCGCGCTTGTCAAGGGCGCCTTTGGCGCACCCTTATCCCACTTTTTTTGGATAGGGCATTCCTGATGGATGCGAAAGTCAATCATTGAGCGGCTTAGCAGGGTTGCTTTTGTCGTGGCGAGAGTCTCGCGGACATTATTTGAGAGACTTTTTTAGTTTTTGCGCGGTG
>JAFWPM010000140.1 GCA_017509565.1 Kiritimatiellia bacterium
TAGATGTCGCGTCGGTATAGGCAGACTCGCAAACCCTCTGAATTGACCCCTTCGTAGCAGTGCCGAATCCGCAACAACTCAGCGGGCTTGACGCCACACCTTACAACGGCGGTCTTCACTAGCAAAAACTTTAGCAACTCCTTGCGATGAAGCAAATCTATTGAATTTTCCCGTTGCATTGGTGAAGACTCTGGTTCCAGTAAAAATGTTAAATAATTATAACATAGTTAGTCTTACCTAGTCAATAGGCGCGGCTAACATTCATGTCCGGAACAGGTGGCCTTTATCGTGCTGGCCACGGTTAACGGCTGTGTCGCTCCCACCTGCCATGCCGACATTATTCTGGCCAACACGGTAAATCGTGGTGGCGGGGGCTGGACTCAGTAGGGGCGCTCGCCATTGTGGCCGAGGTAGTTCAGAAGGGCCTTGCGGAGAACCTTGTAACCTCCCGTAGTCGGGTAGTCGCCCGTGAAGTACCAGTCCCCGATGGAGGCGCCGCCGCAATCGGGGGCGGTGGAAGGGTTGAAAGGCCGAAGTGGCCGAGGCTGGAGGCACTTGCGCAGATTTTCCACGGTCTGGAACACCACCCTGACTTCGGCCTTCATCCCCGGCGGAGTGAGGAGCCGCGCGATTTCGGCGCAGTGGGCCTCGTCCGTGAAGCGGGCGTAAAGCGGGGCAAGCGGATTTGGGCCGTCGTCGCGGCTGGCGTTCCCCGGCGCAGCGCGCAATTCCGCCCCGGCGCAGTCGCCCAGCAGGTTGACAAGCGCCCGGAAGGCCACAAGTTCACCAAGGGTGGACATGTCGATGCCGTAGCAGTCGGGGTAGCGTATCGGCGGAGCGCTTGAGACGACGACGATGCGCCTCGGGCCGAGGCGGTCGAGCATCGGCAGGATCGCGTTCCGCATCGTGTTGCCGCGCACGATGGAGTCGTCGAGGACGACAAGCGTGTCCCTTCCGGGGCGCACGAGGCCGTATGTGACGTCGTAGACATGCTTGTAGAACTCATCGCGCGAATGGGCGTCGGCGATGAATGTGCGGAACTTGGCGTCCTTGACGGCGATCTGGCCGAAGCGGGGGAAAGCCTTTGCCCTGAACAGCTCTTCGAGAAGGCCGTGGAAGGCGACTTGGGCGGAGTTGGGGATGTAGCTGAAGAAAATGTCGGAGATGTCGGCATCGGCGGCCTTCAGTATCTGCGGCAGAAGCGCCGCGCCCAATGCCTTGCGCTCGCGGTGGATGTCGGCGTCGTTGGCGCGGGAGAAGTAGATGCGCTCGAAGGAGCAGGGGCGCAGCGGGCCGGCAGGGCACAGTTCGGCCATCTCCACGCGGCCGGCCGGCGAGACATTGCGGGCTGGGGGGGGCGGGAGCTCGCGCACGGCCTCCGGCGGCACATCGAATGCCGCCTGGATGGCAGGGCGCTCGGACGCGACGGCCACGACTTCCTCATCGGCGTAATACCAGCCCGGGCGTATGCCGTGCGGGTCGCGCGTCGCGAATGCCCAGCCGTCGCCCGTCATGCCGCAGAGGGTCCAGGCGCCGTCGGCGCGGGAGAGGGCGGACCGCAATCCCGCAAGGAGATTGCGGCGAGTTGGGGCGGATACTGGATTTGGCGGATCATCCTTGCCCGCGCAACCCTCGCAAAGGAGCCCGCGCGCGATCAATTCGCAGATGAGGTAGCCATCGGAGCGGCTCGTCGGGAATGCGCCGGCGCGGCTGTATTCGCCGAATAGTTCCCCCGCGTTCGTGAGGTTGAAGTTTCCGGCGAGGAGAAGCGTGTGGGCGAGGTCGCTCGCCCCGTGGACAAATGGGTGGCAGAAGGTTTCATCCCCCTTGCCGTATGTGGCGTAGCGCAGATGGCCGAGGAAGATGCGCGCGTTTGGCAGACGCCGCCTCCCAATCGCACACAGAACGTCGGCAAGTGGCGTGGCCGACGCGGACTTCGCCATCCAGTAGGGCGGAGTTCCAGGCTCGGGGTTGGCGCGCAGGATCGCCGCGCCGGCGCCGTCCTGCCCGCGGTTGTGCTGTTTTTCGAGGAGAAGCGAGAGCTTCGTCCCGCCGAAGTCGCCGGGAGACGCGGGTGCCCTGCGCAGGACGACCATCGCCACGCCGCATTCGTGCTTGAGTTCGCCGGACATCACTTCCCCTTGGCCAGCGCCGCGGCGACGAGACCGGCGAAAAGCGGGTGCGGCGCAGTCGGGCGCGACTTGAATTCGGGATGGAACTGGCTGGCGATGAAATACGGATGGTCGCGCCGCTCGACGATTTCGACTAGCTCGCCGTCGGGCGAAAGCCCGCTTGCGCAAAGCCCTGCCGCCTCAAGGGCCTTCTGCGCTTCGCTCCCGTTCGCCAGTTCGTAGCGGTGGCGATGCCGTTCGCTAATTTCGCATTCCGCATTGCGCATTTTTCCCTTGCCGTAGAGGCGCGCCGCGAGCGAGCCTCCGCGCAGGACGCACGGATAGGCGCCAAGGCGCATGGTGCCACCCTTCTGCGTGATGCCCCGCTGCCCCTCCATGAGGTCAATGACGGGATGGGCGGTTTTCCCGTCAAACTCCGTCGAGTTGGCGTCCTTCCACCCCACCACGTGCCGCGCGCATTCGATGACGGCGCACTGCATTCCAAGGCAGATGCCCAGGAAGGGCATGCCCTTCTCCCGCGCGTACCGTATCGCGGCGATCTTGCCCTCGACTCCGCGCGAACCGAATCCACCGGGGACGAGGATGCCGTCGAAATCTTTCAGCACGCGGTTGCAGACGGCGGCCGTCGATTGCTTCCGACCGCCTTTCCCGACAAGCGCCTCAGCCTCGATCGGCACGACCTCGACATGGCAGTCATTGGCCATGCCGGCGTGCTGGAGGGCCTCGTGGACCGACTTGTAGGCGTCGCGCACGGCCACGTACTTTCCGACAAGCGCGATGCGGCAGCGCCGCTTCGGGTTCGTCGCCTTGCGGACGAGGGTGTCCCAGACAGTGTGGCGGATGGGCGCGACTGGGAGATGGAGCAGTTCCAGGACGCGCGCGTCGAGGCCCTGCTCGCGCAGTTCCCGCGGGACGGCGTAGACGCTGTCCGTCACATCCTTCTCCTCAATCACGCAGTCGCGTCGGACGTTGCAGAAGAGGGCGAGTTTTTGGAGATGCTCTTCCGGCATTGCCATCTCCGTGCGGCAAACGAGGATGTCCGGTATTATGCCGATGGCGCGGAGCTGGCCGACGGAGTGCTGCGAGGGCTTGGTCTTCAGCTCCCCGGCCGCCTTCAGGTAGGGGACGAGCGTAAGGTGGACGAAACAGGCGTTTTCGGGACCGGCCTCGAAGCGGAACTGCCGCGCCGCCTCCAGGAATGGCAGCGACTCGATGTCGCCCGAGACCCCGCCGATTTCGCACAGCACGATGTCAGGGGCGGGCGAGCCGCCGTGCGCCTCGCCGGCGGAGCGTATTGCCGCCTTGATCTCGTCCGTGATGTGCGGCACCACCTGGACGGTTCCGCCGAGGTACCCCCCTTCCCTCTCCCGCCCGATGACGGCCGAGTAGATGCGCCCGGATGTGTAGTTGCTCGCCTTGGTGCAGGTGACTCCGGCGAAGCGCTCGTAGTGTCCGAGGTCGAGGTCGGTCTCCGCGCCGTCGTCGGTGACGAACACCTCGCCGTGCTGGTAGGGCGACATCGTGCCGGGATCGACGTTGAGGTATGGGTCGAGCTTTTGCATGAAGACCGAATAGCCGCGGCTCTTCAGGAGCAGGGCGAGGCTTGCCGAAGTGACGCCCTTGCCAAGGGAGCTGACAACGCCGCCCGTTATGAAAACGTATTTCGCCATTTCGTGGATGGTAAAAAGAGGGAAGGCGCGGCAGCCGCCGCGCCCATGCCTGTGCTAGATGTTGCTGAAGAACTGGAAGGATGCGTAGGCGTCCTGGCCATGTTCGGTGATGTCCAGCCCCTTCAGCTCGGTCCTTGCGCTGACGCGCAGGATGCCCGCCTTCCTTAGGGCCGCGAAGATAGCCGTGCCGCATCCAAAGGCCCAAATTGCCGTGGCGCCGGCACCGAGAAGCTGGATCCCGAGAAACTCCAGCCCGCCGCCGTAGAGGAGTCCTGCCATGTCGTTGCCGTAGCCTGCGGCGGAAGGAGCCGCGAAGAGGCCGACGGCGACTGTGCCCCAGACGCCGTTGACGCAGTGGACGGACACCGCGCCTACCGGATCGTCGATGTGGAGCCTGTCAAGCGCGAAGACCGACAGCACCACGAGGACGCCTGCGACGAGGCCAATGGCTATCGAGGCGTTGGCGGTAACGAGGTCGCACGGCGCGGTGATGGCGACGAGTCCGGCGAGCGAGCCGTTCAGCGCCATCGTGAGGTCGGGCTTGCCCATGATGATCCACGCGGTCACCAGCGCGGCGCAGGTCCCGGCGCATGCGGCGAGGTTGGTGGTCATGGCGACGCGGCCGATGGAGCCGATCCCCTCGGTGTAGGAGCCGGGGTTGAAGCCGAACCAGCCAATCCACAGCAGAAATACGCCCAGGGTGCCGAGGACAAGGCTGTGGCCGGGAATCGGGTTGGCCTTGCCGTCGTGGCGGTATTTGCCGATGCGCGGCCCGAGGGCGAGCGCCCCGGCGAGGGCAATCCAGCCGCCGACGCTGTGCACGACCGCGGAGCCGGCAAAGTCATGGAAGCCGAGGCGTTCCAGCCACCCGGCCGAGGCCTCCCCGGCAAGTCCGCCCCACATCCAGTGGCCGCTGACCGGATAGACCAGCGCCGAGACCAGCACCGAGTAGATGAGGTAGCTCTTGAACTCGATTCGCTCCGCGACAGCGCCTGAGACTATCGTCGCGGCGGTGGCGGCGAACATGGTCTGGAAGAAGAAGAAGGTCCACTCCCAGACACCTTCGCCCGATGAGAGCGACGGCATTCCAAGCCCGCCCCAGCCCAGCCAGCCTGCGGCCTTGGTCGCGCCGAACATCAGCGCCGCTCCAAGAACGTAGAAGGCCAGCGAGCCGGCGGCGAAGTCCATGAGGTTCTTCATCATTATGTTGGCCGCGTTCTTAGCGCGGGTGAAGCCAGTTTCGACGAGCGCGAAACCGGCCTGCATCGTGAAGACCAGTATCCCCGCGACGAGCGTCCACACGATGTTGAGATTTGCCTGCACTTCCGTTGGTGCGATTTCAGGTGCCATTTTCCATTCCTTAGTTTGAAAAGAGATTCCTGACGCGCGCCACGCGCTAGAACCTTTCAACTTCTCAACTTCTCAACTTTTCAACCTTTCAACTACCCAATGGCCTCCGGCCCGCGTTCGCCGGTGCGGATGCGGACGCATTCCTCCATAGGCAGGACGAATATCTTGCCGTCGCCGATATCTCCGGTCCGGGCGCCTTCGACTATCGCGTCGATGGTCTTCCCCACAAAGTCGTCGTTGACGCCGATGGCGAGTCGCATCTTCTTGATGAGCGACACCTCCTCGACGGCCCCGCGGTACATGTGGACGTATCCGCCCTGCTGGCCGCAGCCCAGGGCGTTTGTGACCGACATCTTGTAGATGTCGCGCGCGAAGAGCGCCTGCTTGACGGCGTTCAGCCTGTCGGGCTGGATGTATGCGATTATGAGTTTCATCCTTGCGTCCCCGTTCCATCAATACATGAAGAGCATGTCACGGTATTTTGGCAGTGGCCAGCGCGAAGCCGACACGTTCCTTTCCAGGGAATCCACCGTGGTTCGCAGCGAAATCGTCGCGGAGACGATTCCGGCCGTGTCGCCGTCCAGGGCCCCGTCAAGCCGTGCGATGCCCTCCTTCAGGGCATCAAGTCCCTTGCCGAGACTAACAAGATCCGCGCGCAGCGCGGCGGTTCCCGACGAAACATCAACGTTCCCGGCCGCGGAAAGGGCCTGGGCAGTCTCCAGGAACTCCGCCTTCACAGCGGGCAGCACCATCTCGGATGCCATGTCCCTGGCGCAGGCGCCCTCGATTCGTATCTTCTTGGCGTAGTCCTCCAGCAATATCTCGTGGCGGCTTTCAAGTTCGCGCGCGGTCATGACGCCGTATTTCTCAAACAGCGCTGCGTTTTCGGGCTTGGCGAAGGCCTCCAGCGCCGATGGCGTGTCGGGCGCGTTCGGAAGGCCGCGCCGCGCGGCCTCAGCCATCCATTCGGCTTCGTAGCCATTGCCGTTGAATACAACGCGCCTGTGGGCCTTCAGCGAGTCCTGGAGAATTTTCTGCAACGCCCCGTGGAACGCGGCCGTGTGTTCGCCGGGCTTCGCCCTGCCGGCGACCTTGGCCTTTTCCAGCTCGCCCGCGATGCGGTCAACCGCCTCGGCGACGATGGTGTTCAGCACCGCCATCGGCCCGGAGCAGCAGACGCTGGAGCCTGGCGCGCGGAACTCGAACTTGTTGCCGGTGAA
>JAFWPM010000141.1 GCA_017509565.1 Kiritimatiellia bacterium
AGCCCCACGCCGAGCAGCAGGACCTCGCGGAAGCCGCCGCCCGCCCGCTCCGCCAGCACCTCCGGCAGCGCCTGCCGGCTCGCGAAGGCCACCTCCGCGCCCGCCCGCTTCCGCAGCGCGACCGCCGTAGCGAAGAGGTATTCCCACAGGTCGCCCAGCCCCGAGACCACCAGCACCGGGGCGGATGGTCCCGCCCCGTGCAAAACTCTCCGATTCTCGTTCATCATTCGTGTCCTTTTCCTCGCGCTTCTTCCGGCTCCCCAGCGAGTGTTGCAGGGCCGGTCCCATCCGGTCCGGAGTCTTGCACGGGCGGTCCCATCCGCCCGATCAAATCCCCCATCTCGTGGCACCTTCTGTAAAGCGTCGCATTGTCCAGCTTTCCCGCCTGAGGCTCGTAGAGCGAGAGGAAGAGCATCCGCCCTTCCGAGCAGAGCGCCTCCTTGTTCCGGGTCGGGTGCCATCTCGGCGGGAACCCTTCCGGCGTGAGCACCACCAGCGATCCTCCGGCTTTGAAGATCGCGTTCCCGCAGACCTTCTCGCACGCGCTCATGAAGGTTCCCACGCCCGCGCCGCCGGGGCCGGTTCTCTCCGCGCGGCCGATCGCCTCGCTCCACTCCGGTCCGCCTTCGCGCCACGAGCGCGAACACCGGAAGGGTTCCAGAACCGGCAGCGAAAGAAGTTCCTCGTTGCCGTAGGCGTGCCAGGTCCTTCCGGCGAAAACGATGTCGCGCAAGGTCGTGAAAAAGCGCCGGTTCCGCTGCCGCCGCCACGCCCGCAACCCGTTTTCGCGGATGTATCTCGTGAACGCGGCGAGCTGCCCGTCCTTCTTCACGATCCAGTCGTGCCACTCCCTTTCGAAGACCGGCGCGGGCGGGCTTTTCTCCGGGGCGGATGGTTCCGCCCCGTGCAATACTCTCTCCTGTTCTGCCCCGAGTGTTGCAAGGGCGCTGCCATCCGCCCGTTCCGCCGCCCCGGAGAGTGTTGCGCGGGCGGTCCCATCCACCCGAAGTTCCCAGTATTCCCTCGCCATCGCCTTTTCCAGCTGATATACATATTTCCCCAGCGCCAGCCGATCGGGCGTATCCTCGATCTTGAGCAGCAGGTGGATGTGGTCCGGCATGATCGCGAAGCACTCGATCGGCGCGATTCCCCGCCACTTTCCGGCGAAGCTCCGGATGATCCGCGAAAACGCCGTGTATTCCGGTGTCGCTTCCAGATACCGGCCGTCCGCGGGCGGCTCTTCGGAAGCGACCACGCGGGAAAACTCCGGAAGCCCCGGGATCTTCTTCAGCGTGACCATGTAGAAGAACGGTCTTTTGTAGTCGAATCCCGGCAGCCGGCCCATGGAAAACCTCTCGATCTTTTGACGCCGCAAAGCATAGCACGGCCCGCCCTGGAAAGCAAGAATAATTGCACAATTCTTGCGCACCTGCTTATTTCTTGCGCCCGCCAAGGCCGGGGCGGATGGTGCCGCCCCGTGCAACACTCTCCGATTCTCTTTTCCTCCGCGGCCGGTCCGGCGCCAGTTCCGCTCTCCCGCGAGTCTTGCAAGGGCGGTCCCATCCGCCCATCCCGCCGCCCCCGCGAGTCTTGCACGGGCGGCCCCATCCGCCCATCCCGCCGCCCCTGCGAGTCTTGCACGGGCGATCCCATCCGCCCGGCGTTGGCACGCCCCGTGCTCCTCTTGTTTTGCAGCCTGGTCCGGAATTGCCGCTTGCGCGCCCGGGGCCGCCGTGGTAACCTTTCCTCCCAGAGATAGCACCCATGATTCGAATCGTCCAGGGCGACATCACGACGCTTGCTGTCGACGCCATCGTCAACGCGGCCAACCAGAGGATGCTCGGCGGCGGCGGGGTGGACAGCGCGATCCACCGCGCCGCCGGCCCCGAGCTCTTCGAGGCCTGCCTCCAGGTCCCCGAGGTGCGGCCGGGCGTCCGCTGCCCGACCGGCGAAGCGCGCATCACGCCGGGCTTCCGCCTGCCCGCCAAGTTCGTCATCCACACCGTTGGCCCCGTCTACCGCGACGGCCGCCACGGCGAGCCCGAGCTCCTCGCCGCATGCTACCGCAACTCCCTCGCCCTCGCCGCGGAGAACAATTGCCGCTCCATCGCCTTCCCCAGTATCTCCACCGGCGTGTATGGCTATCCCATCGAAGATGCCGCGAAGATCGCGATTCGGGAAGTCCAAGCCGCCGTGTCCGCCCGCGCATCCGCGCGGCCGGACACGGCGGCGGACATGGAAGTGATCTTCTGCTGCTTCTCGGTGAGGGACAAGCAGGTTTACGATACAATTGCCAATTCTAGAGAGAAGAACAACCGTACATTTTCATATAAGGATGGATAAGCCAGATTGCATCGTTGAAGGAAGGGCCGCGTCGGACAAGGGGTGTTCAAGAGACAATTTGAACGAGATCCAATCTGGACGGAACTAGTGGAACTAAAAGTCTTGACTCTTCAATCGATCTGGTCTATTTTCTTTTCGTTCTCAGCACACAACTAGCACATCTCAAAACATTTTCGGCACAAAGAGGAGTAACAATGAAAGACAGACTGGCTGAACGGGTAAGAGAAGCATATGCGAACAAGGTTTCATTGTTTTTTGAAAGACTCAAAGCCATGAACTTGTCAGACAAAGAGTTGTCCGCGATTCCTTCGCTATTTATTCCTGGATGGGGCGAAGACTACGACTCATCCTTCTTCAAAGTTGCTATCGTGGGAAAAGAAACATTGTCTTGGGGCAATGAGTATGGTGGTTCGCTACAATGCGACTTAATCGCTCACGAACAGGGGAAATATGATGTTCTGGCATCTTGTCGACGATTTCGCGAAAAAGGACCATCGGAATGGTATAACAAGTTCTGGCAATATCCCGCAACGGCCTTGGCAAAACTTTTCAATAGCACCCGTGACGATGTGCTTACGAAAGACAATCCTCTGCTTCGGAGCATCGTGTGGTTCAACGGGCATTCCATTGAAACATATGAATCAAAAGGAGTTGCGCAATCGGATATAGCGGCAGAAAAGATGCAGGAGATTCAAAAAGTTGCCGATGAATGCAACCTGAGCGATTTTGAGACATTTGTAAAGGTGTTTCAGCCACATGTCATTTTCTATTTCTATCGAAACTCAAGCGGCATCCCCAATCGCACTTTCCCATCCGACATTGAACTAGTACAGAAGTGGGGCAACGGCATTGTTGATGAATACCGTATGGATGGACGAACAATACTTCTCCAATTCCCTCACACAACGTATTTTACGTGTGGAAACTTGGGACAAGCGGACTTTGCCAACCTTGTTCACGAAATTCTCAAGGCACGGCATGTTCAATTCGCTTTGTGTGAAGATGGGACAAAGTGCGATTTCTACCACATGACCGCAGTCGAGTGGATGACATGGGTTGAGTTTGTTCGGAACGAGGCACAGAAGTATCTGCACGAAGACAACATGGCATTGTCGCGAAAATTAATGGCTGTCATCGCCAAAGAATTGACGAAGCGCAACGCAACAATGAATGCACAAACGCTCGTTCTTGTTCTAAATGAGGTTGACAAATTTCGAATGGATAATTGGCAATACTCACCTGAGCGGCGTGGACCATGCTCAAGTGTTCGTGGAGCATGGAATACGTATACGAACGCGGGGAAAAAACTTGAGGCAAAATGGATCGCCGAGGCATTTACGAAGCTAGATGGTTCCTATGCCTGGGAGTGAGTCGATCCAAATCTGTCAAGGTTAGGGCGATGAGAATGCAACTTGACGACATCGAGAAAATGATTGAACGGAGTGCGAAGCTTCGCCTTGATTGGCTTGATTATGAAGACTCGTTGATAGAGTCCTTCGGAGCGGAGAGGGGATCGCGGATCGCGGATAACATGCTTCACATGGCGCTTGGAGAACTCTCGCTCGAAAACAATCGCGATGATGTGGTTGCTAAATTGCGTTCTGAGTTTTTAGCGCTTGGCGTACAAGCCGATGTCTATGCGTTCATCAAAGAGGTGGAACAGAAATGCAAGGCGGAGATTGAGGCAGTCGTTCACGCGAGAACACTGGATTTGATTGGAATTCAACCTGACGAGATTCTTCATGACATAAAAGGAGGGCTCCTTTCCCTTTCCATTGCGCAATCTCCGGTTGGCGAAGAACGAAACGCCATTCAGACTCAACTCGTTGATCCAATCATGAAGAGCGGAAAGAAACGATTTGATTATGAATCTTTTGCCAAAAGGGCCAAAGAAGAAGATCCAAAGAATGGAGAAGTGCGCTTGAGTCGAGTTTTCGAACGGGTTCTGGTCCTTTCTGCGGAAATTGACGATTCAGATCGGATTACGGCAATTTTGAAGATGATGATGAAGCCCGGAACGGAACCTCCTTGGCTGATGGATTTGGTGGACAAGACCATGTCTTGTTGCAAACCCGAACAATCGGCATTGATGGCGATCAATATTGGTTTCTGCAAAGGGAAAAGTGTTGCGGAATTGAAACGTCTCGTTGAATTCCGATTGAACAATTAGTTTATGATCCGAAGGTAGCATTGAACGTGCAAATTGGAACAGTTCATTGACTTCGCGCAAATCTTGACCAACCGGTGAAATCTTGCCGCCGAAAAGACCGGGGGCGATGCGTTCCAGGCCCTTTTGTGCGTTGGCATGGCGGGTGCTTTTGGGTGTGGTGAACCCACCAACCGAAAGGAATCCATGCAAACACCATCCAAACAACCTCCATCACCGAATCCCGAAGCGCCGCCGGCGAGGAGGCTGCGACGGGAACGGATCGTTATCGCCGTCGAACTGCTCTTTTGCGCGGTGCTCGCCATTGCCGGGGCGTTCCTCCTGCGCGGTCCGGACGGATCGGTCGATCCGGCCGCCTTTCACGAGCGAATGGGCACCGGGCCGGCCTGGGGCCGCGGAATCTTGCTCGCCGCCCTGCTGCTCGGCCTCGCCGCCGAGTTCGACCTGCTCGGACGCTTCGTCGCCGTCCCGTTCGCGCGAATCGTCCGCGGCCGGTATGCGACAGCACGGCAGTCCGCGCGGCTTCGGCTCGCCGCACAGGTCGCGGTCGTCGCGATCGTTGCGCTTTGGATGGCCGTGAAGCCCGATGCGTTTCCGCATCCGATCGGCTGGATCCGGTTCGCCGTTCCGGCGGCCATCGTGTTCCCCGTGATTCTGTCCGTGGTCGATTGTCGAAGAGGATGCGGAGGACGATAATCCGATGAAACGAATGAAAACGACGGACGATTGCACGCTCTGGCCGCCCGAAATCACGAGGCGGGCGAATGAGGACGTCCCGACCTTCACGGCCGTTGAACGCGCGGCGTGGTTCCGAATGGCGCGGCTTCTCGACAAAGTTCGCGCGGAGGAACAGGCATTCGCGCCGCCGGCGGTCGCGCCGCCTTTCCTCTGTGGAATCCTCTGGCCGCCGTGGGACAACGACTGGCTGTCCGGCCGTGCGCCGGAGGAGGTCGCCGAGCAGGGACGCCTCCTCGAACGCGCCGTCCGGTCGCTCGAGGGGGCAATCTCCCCAAGGTTGCTTCGGGCGGAATTGCGCGTCGCGAAATGCGCGCAGTCGCAGGCGTATCTCCGCGCCTGTCGGAAATGGAAAAAGGACCTGTGGAAAGCCCTGGCGAAGCATCCGTGAATCCCCCCGGCGCGGGTGATCGACTGGCTTTCCCCGTCGGCACGACGCCCGACGGGCGGGAAGTCACAGGCGACTTCGGGCAAACGCCGCATGTCCTGGTCGGCGGAATCGCGGGAAGCGGAAAGACGCATTTCCTCCATTCGCTGATCCGTTCGCTTGCGGAGAGCCGTTCGCCCGCCGAACTCCGGCTCGTCTTGTTTGACGCGAGAAGGGTCGAGTTCCGCGACTACGCAGGACTGCCCCATCTGCTTTGCCGCATCGCCCGCGATACGGGCGAAGCCCTCGCCGCGCTCCGCAAACTGGAACGGAAGCTGGAACGCCGGCTGGAATCGTATGCCTGCACGGACTGCGCCGACATCGACGAATGGAACCGGCGCGGAGACCGGGGCGTTCATGCGCGCATCGTCGCGGTCGTGGACGCATTCTCCGACTACATGTGCGCCAAGGGTGCGGTCGTGGAGCCGCTTGTCTGCCGCCTTGCCGCGGACGGTGCCAGAGCCGGCATCCACCTCGTGATCGCCTCGTCCCGTTCCGACTGCGCCAACATCTTCACCGATGCGATGCTCTCCGCCTTTCCCGGACGCATGGTGTTCCGCACCTCATCCCGACGGAGTTCGGAACGCTTTGCCGGCGTGCCGGACGCGGCGGAATGCAAAGGCCTTGGAGACGGTTTTTGGCGCGAACCGTCCGGCGAACTGCTTCGGGTGCAAACCCCGTTTGTTGGCGAGACATGGAGGGAACCATGAACGACGACGACTTGTGGAACGAGTATCTGGCCCTCTCGCCGTGGCGGAGCCGGAAGCTGCGCGGATGGGACGACCTGGGCGGCGGGAACTGGGCCGCACTCCTGGCGCGGCATCCCGGATTCGCGGTCGCCTGCGACTGGCGGAAGCTGTCCGGCGCCGACTGGGCCGAGCTGCTGGCCGAACGTCCGGAGTTCGGGAACCGGTGCGACCGCTGGCGCGAGATGGACGGAACGGACTGGGCGTGGCTCCTCCGGAAGCGGCCGCGATTCGCGAACCGGTGCGACTGGAGCAAACTGAAAGGGAACGACTGGCGGGATCTTCTTTCCAAACGCCCCGTGTTCGCGGCGCATTGCGACTGGCCGAAACTGCCGGACGCGCGGATGGCGGAAATCGTCCTCGACCATCCGCGGTTCCTGGACCGGTGCGACGAACGGAAGCTGCGACGGACCGGGCTAGGACGGCTGTTGCGGTCGCTGTTGCGGCCGGACGGCGGACAGGGGACGGCCCAGCCCGCATTCGGACATGGTGACGCGATACGCGTGATCGTCCGCCGGCCGGAGTTCGCGGACCGTTTCGGCAAGTGGGAGAGATTCCTCCCCTGCGAGTGGGGATGGCTCCTGCAAGCGCGCCCGGAATTCGCAGGGCGCTGCGACAAGTGGGCCGGGTTGGAGGCCGTCGAATGGGAGAACCTTCTGGAAGCGCAACCGAGGTTCGCCGGCCGCTGCACCCGCTGGGACGAATTCGACGGACTCCTCTGGCGGCAGCTGCTCCGCAAGCGCCCCGGACTCGCCGGGCATTGCGACTGGTCCAAGCTGGACGGCGGAGACTGGGCGTCGCTGCTGCGGGAGCGGCCGCGTTTCGCCGGCAAGTGCGACTGGTCGAAACTCGACGAGGTCGACTGGTTCCGGCTTCTCGACAAGCGGCCACAATTCGCCGGACGCTGCCCGGAAAGCGTCTTCGCCTATTGGATGAAGCGCGGCTTTTCCTTTTCTCGGCGATCCGGTAGAATCGGCGGGGTTGAACGACAATGAGGATCAACAGCCATACGCTTCCCCTTATCGCCGCCCGCGCGAGGCGCGGGCGGGTGGTGGCGTTCGACACGGAGACGACGGGCGGGACGGCGTGGGACGAGATCTGCCAGATCGCCGCGGCGGAGTTCATCGACGGCGCGCTCGCGCGGACGCTGGCGCTCTATGTCCGGCCGACATGCCGGGTGAATCCGTGGGCGGAGGCGATCCACGGGCTTTCCGACGCGTTCCTGCGGGAGAACGGGATCGCGCCGGAGGAGGCGATGCAACGGTTCTTCGACTTCGTCGGCGACGGCGCGCTGCTCGTCGCCCACAACGCCGCGTTCGACCTCCGGATGCTCCGGCAGGAGTGCTGCAAGTTCGACCTGTGCTTCGCGTGCGCCGACACGGAGATCTGCGACACGCTCGCGCTTTCGCGGCGGCTCCGGCCGGACCTGCCCAACCACAAGCTCGCGACGCTGATCGAACTGCTCCCCGTCGACGGCGTCAACAGCCACGACGCCCTCGACGACGCCCTCGCCTGCGCGGGCGCGTTCTTCACGCTGCTGGGAAGCCCTCGGACTACGGCCTCAGCTTGAAGCCGGTGCCGACGAACTGCGCGACGTCGCGGCCGGCGTCGTCGGAGACGTCGACGTTCACGACGCACGAGCTGCGGCCGTCCTTGCGGTAGCGCGCTGTGGCGACGAGCCGCCCGCCCTTCGGCGCGGCGAGGTAGCTTACGGAGACCTGCTGCGCGACCGTCGTCCGGCCGGGGTCGTTCGTGAGCGCCGCGAACGCGAAGTCCGCGAGCGTGAAGATGGCGCCGCCCATCACGCCGCCGTGGGCGTTGCGGTGCCGCTCCGAGAGGACGAGGCTCGCGACGGCGTGCTCGCCGTCGCGCTCGTCCAGCGTCATCCCGTTCTCCGTGGCGAACCGGTCGCCGGAGAAGAACGTGCGTGCTTCTTCGAGAGTCATGCGCGCGATTCTAGCAGAATCCCCGCTCCGGCGAAAGGGAAAAGCCGCGCGGGTGGCCTACTTGAACCTGCGGATGAGGTCCTTCAGGGTCTTCCCGGGCGGGATCATCGGCGTGATGTCCGCCTCGGGCTCGACGATGAACTCGAGCACCCAGACGTGCGGATCGGCGAACGCCTCCCTGAGCGCGGGCTCGACGTCCTTCGGGTCGGCGACGCGGCGCGCCTTCGCGCCGTGCGCCTCGGCGAGCTTCACGAAGTCCGGCAGGTAGGGCGGGAGGTCCGGGTCGGGCTCGATGCGCTCCTGCTTCATGCGGCCGGCCTGCGCGAGGTGCGTCATCGAATGGACGCCCTTGTACATCATGTCCTGCCACTGGCGCACGTTGCCGAGGTAGGTGTTGTTGAGGATGACGACCTTGATCGGGAGCCTGTGCTCCACCGCCACGACGAGCTCCTGCGCGTTCATCTGGACGCCGCCGTCGCCGGTGATGCACACGACCAGCTCGCCGGGGCGGCCGAGCTGCGCGCCGATGGCGGCGGGAAGGCCGAAGCCCATCGTCCCGAGTCCGCCGGAGGAGAGGAAGTTGCGCGGGTGCTCGTGCGTGAAGTACTGGCAGGACCACATCTGGTTCTGGCCGACGTCGGTCGTGATCACGACCTCGCCCTTCGTGAGGCGGTCGATCGCCTGCAGCACGGACTGCGGCATGATGGCGCCGGAGGGCGAGGGGTCGTAGGAGAACGGGTCCTCCTCCTTCCACTTCGCGCACTCGGCGATCCACGCGGCGTGGTCGGCCCTGTTCACCTGCGGCAGGAGGTCGCGGAGGACGGGCTTGATGTCGCCCACGACCGGGAGGTCGCAGCGGACGCTCTTGCCGATCGAGGACGGGTCGACGTCGATGTGGACGATCCGCGCGTGCGGCGCGAACTCGCTCACCTTGCCGGTCACGCGGTCGTCGAAGCGCGCGCCGATCGCGAGGAGCACGTCGCACGCGTCGAGCGCCTTGTTGGCTGCGATCAGGCCGTGCATGCCGATCATGTGCAGCGAGAGCGGGTCGCTCTCCGGGAAGACGCCGAGGCCCATGAGAGTCGTCGCCACCGGGATGTTCGCCTTGTGCGCGAGGTCGGCGAGCTCCTGCACGGCGTCGGCGCTGCGGACGCCGCCGCCGGCGTAGATGAGGGGCCTGTTGCTCGTGTTCACGAGCTGCGCCATGCGCGCGAGCATCTTCGGGTGGCCCTCGTAGGAGGGCTTGTAGCCGGCGCGCTCGAACCGGTCGGGGAACGGCACGGCCGTCTTGCCGATCTGCACGTCCTTGGGGAGGTCCACGAGCACCGGGCCGGGCTTGCCGGTCGTCGCGATGTGGAACGCCTCGACGATGATGCGCGGCAGGTCGTTCACGTCGCGCACGAAGTAGTTGTGCTTCGTGATCGGGCGCGTGATGCCGCAGGTGTCGGCCTCCTGGAACGCGTCGTTGCCGACGGCCTTGGTGGAGACCTGGCCGGTGAACGCGACCATCGGGATGCCGTCCATGTTGGCGGTCGCGAGGCCGGTGACGATGTTCGTGGC
>JAFWPM010000142.1 GCA_017509565.1 Kiritimatiellia bacterium
GCTTCGAGCATGGCATGGGACTCGGCGGTTGGCTCACGAACTACAAGCGCTTCAACGTCCTTCCCGACAAGTGGCGCTTCAAGGTGACGCAAGGGGACCTGGAGCATTTCGAGACCTACATCTCTGAGGCCGACGTGGAGCGAATCAGGGGTTGGGGTTTCGACCACATCCGGCTCGGCTTCGACCAGATCGTCCTCGAAGAATCGCCAGGCGTCTGGCGCGAAAGCGCGTTCCGCAAACTCGCGGAATTCGTTGGATGGTGCGAAAAGCGCGGTCTCAATGTCGTCCTGAACCTCCACAAGGCCGTCGGCAACTACTGCGACATCAAGGAAGAAGTCCAGCTGCTGGACGACGACGGCCTCCAGCGGCGCTTCATCGCCCTCTGGCTTGAAATCGAGCGCCGTTTCCACGACCGCCCCGGCGTGGCCTTTGAGCTGCTGAACGAGGTGCGCGACGTCGATCCCGAAAAGTGGAACGACCTGGCCGAAAGGACGCTGCGCGCCCTCCGCGAGGCGAATCCGGACCGCTGGGTCGTCGTCGGCTCCATCTGCTGGAACTCCGTCTCGAAACTGGACAAGCTCCGCCTCTGGGACGACCCCAGGGTCGTGTACACCTTCCACACCTACGCGCCGTTCGAGTTCACGCACCAGCGTGGCGTGCTGCAGTCGCGGGCGCTCTATCCCAACATGGTGATGGAGTATCCCTGCGCCGACATCGGGCGCTACCGCGAATGCCGCCGCCTTGGCTGGGACGAAGACGACGCATACCCCGACGACGCGGCCGTGGACAAGGCGTTCATGGCGCGAGAGCTTCGCGGCGCTTCCGATTTCGTCGCCGCGCATCCCGACAAGATCCTGTGGCTCGGCGAGTTCGGAACGATCCGGCACGCGCCGCCCGCAAGCCGCGTGGCCTGGATGCGCGACGTGGTTTCGTTCTGCAAGGAGCGCGGCATCCCGTGGTGCGTCTGGAACTACCTCTCGACGCCAAACGACGGCAACCGCTTCTCGCTCGTCGATGACGACACGCGCGAATTTCTCTCGCCGGAACTCCTCGCCGCCTGTCTGGGAAAGGAATAGGCGGATAAGCCGGGGCGGACATGGGACTTGGACTCGTTTTTGCCGTTCTGGTCGGACTCTCGTGGGTTGTCACGGGAGCCGCCGTCGGACTTGCCGAAAAGCACGGCTACGGCGCGTGGCGGCACCAGTTCGCCTATACGTCGATGTATGGACTGGCGACCGCGCTCGTCGTGGCCGTCGGCGCGGCGCGCTGTCCGAACGTCCCGGCCTTTTCGCTCCGGTTTGATCCGGCTCCCGCCCTTTTCATCGCGCTTTGGGGTGTCCTGAGCTACGCGCAGAACCTCTGCGTGGGCGCCGGGATGAGGCGCGGACCCAACGGCATCGTGTGGACCATCGCGCAAAGCGGATTCGCACTTCCCGTGCTTCTCGGCTTCGCCATGGGAAACACGCCGCTCACGGCCATTCGCGTGGCGGGTGTGTTTTCCGTCCTTCTGGGCGTGGTCTGCTGCGGCAGGGCCAAGGGGAATGGCAAGGCGCGGCATGGGAGGGGATGGCTCGTTCCGGCGCTTCTGGGATTCCTCTTATGCGGACTCAACCAATGCGCCCAGGCGATGGCCTCGTTTTTCCCCGCGGAGACGCGGCCGTCGCCTCTTCTGCGCGTCCTGTTCGGCGCGGTCGGGGTTTTGAGCGCCGTCGCCGTCCACCGAGCGGCGGTCCTGGCGTTTGGAAACGTCCGCTCCCGGGAGCGCCAGCCCCCACCGTCACGATACGGGCGCCTTGTGACGATTTGCGCCGTAAACGCCGCTGTCTTCTTTCTCTCGGGGTTCTGCTTCCATTACAACGCCCTCGACAGGCTTGAAGCGGCGGGCAGGATTTCCGCCGCGAATCCCGTCATGCTTGCCGCGTGCCTCGTCGGCTTTGTTCTTTACGGAATCGTCTTCCTCCAGGAGAAACCGTCCGCCTCGCAACTGGCCGGAACCCTCCTCGCCGTCATCGGCGCCATTCTCGTCGCCATTTGATTCTCCCCGCCCGCGATGAAAGGAAACAATGAAAACCTGTGAGTCCCTTTGCGTTTTCCTCTGTGCCCTTTGCGTTGAGGCCGCAATGGCCACCGGCGGCGCCTTTCCCCTCACGCTGGCCACGAACGGCGATGTGTCGCTTGGCCGCAGCGACGTGGCGCTCGACCTGCGCATCCACAAGGAGGGCTGGACGGGGACAATCACGGGCGAGCCGATAGGGGAGGAGATGTCGGGGCGCGGGCGGCTCGCCAGCGGCGGCGCGCTCGGCGAGCGCGCCCTACCGGATGACGCCCTACCGGTAGGGGCCGATCGCCGGGCGGCCCGAAATTTGAAATTTGTGAGTTGTGAACAATTGTCTCAATTGCCAATTGTGAACAATCCATTCCGGGTGTGGGCCCTCGGCACGGACGGGAAGCGGGAGGGGATCGTCGAGTCGCGGCTTGATGTCGGCCGCCTCTCCTTCACCGCCCGCATCCGCGGACCACACGGCGCCTACTTGGCTTACGAAGTCGTCGGGGAATAACTCATGACCACGCTCCACATCATTCCCAACGCCCACCTCGATCCTGTCTGGCTCTGGGACGCCCGCGAGGGCCTCGACCAGGGGATCCGGACCATCCGCTCGGTCCTCGACCTTATGGACGAATTTCCCGAACTCACCTTCGTCCGGGGCGAGGCGGCGATCTACCGTCATCTCGAGGAAACCGATCCCGCCGCCTTCGCCCGTGTCCTCGACCGCGTCCGGGAGGGGCGCTGGGATGTCGTGGGCGGCACCTGGATCCAGCCCGACACGAATCTGGCCGGCGCCTTCACGCTGCGCCGCCAGTTCGAGACGGGCCTGGCGTATTTCCAGTCGCGTTTCGGCGTCCGCCCGCGCGTCGCGTGGCAGGCCGACGCCTTCGGGCACACGGCGGGGCTGCCGGACATCCTGACCGAAGCGGGCATGGAGTCGTTCGCCTTCTGGCGTCCGCAGCAGAACCTGCTGCCGCTCCCGAAGCCGGCCTTCCGGTGGCGCGGCCCCTCCGGCGTCTCCATCCTCTGCTACCGGCTGGAGCCGGGCTGGTATGGGACGAACCGCGATGAGGCAGAGCGCCGACTCGACGGCGCGCTCGAAACGGCTGGCCGCGCCGGACTCGACAACGTCGCGGTCTTCCTCGGCATTGGCGACCACGGCGGCGGTCCCTCGCGCCGCCAGATCCTCGACGTGCGCGCCTGGGCCGCCGCGCACCCGGATGTGCGCGTCGAATGGAGCGGCCTGCACCGCTTCTTCGACGCGCTCCGCGCCGAGGCCGCCGCGAAGGGCGGCGACACCTTCTTCCCCGAAGTGTCCGGCGAACTCAACTTCACGCTTCGCGGCTGCTACACATCGTGCCTGCGCGTCAAGTCCGCCTTCCGCCACGCGGAGGCGGAGCTCGCCACCGCCGAGACGGCGGTGGATCTCACGGGGAATTGTTCACAATTATCATTTGCCAATTGTTCACTTTCCTCCGCATCCGAGGCGCTTCTCCTCAACTCCTTCCACGACATCCTTCCCGGCTCCTGCATGGAGCGGGCGGTCGATGAGCAGCTGCAACAGCTCGGCGGCGTCCGCGACGCCGCGCGCAAGGCGCTCCACGCGGCCCTGCGGGCCATCGCTACGGCGACCGACACCTCCGTGCCGAAGCCGCGCGGGGATTTTCCGGCGGCACTGCCGTTCGTCGTCTTCAATCCGCATCCCTGGGAATACCGTGGGCCGCTGGAACTGGAAGGCTGCATCGACGACCGCCCCGACTACTACAAGCCCTACGGCGGCGGACAGGCCCCGCTTGTCGTCCGGGACCCGCGCGGACGTCGCGTCCCGTTCCAGATCGTCCCGACCGAGGCGCAGTTCGGCGACGTGGTTTGGCGCAGCCGCGTCGTCTTCGACGCCCGCATCCCCGCGCGTGGCTTCGCCGTTTACACGCTGGGCTGGGACGTTGGGGGAAGTGTCCGCAAATCTTCATTGAGCACCAATGGCACAAATATCAATGCGAATGTTGCCAATGTGCGAGTGTTGCCAATGCCAGTTTCCAATGTTGCCAATGCGGGGCAGGATTTGAAATTGAATTTGGATACTGGCAACATTCCCACAATGGCAACACTACCGAACGCCTCCGCGGCTCCGCGTGAGATCTCCAATGGCCTCTTCTCCATCTCCGCTCGCGTCGGCGCCGTCGGCATCCGGATTTTGCGCGACGGCAAGCCGTGGCTGAAAGGGGCGGGGTTGCAGGCGCTGCTCTTCCGCGACCCATACGGCTCGTGGGGCACAAACGATCCGCGCCAGTATGACGAAAGCGTCCCATCGGTCGCGTGGCGAGTCGAGCACGCCGAAGTGGTCGAGAGCGGTCCGATGCGCGCCGCCCTGTGGGTGCGTCTCGCGGGCGAACGCTCCTGGCTGGAACTTGTCATGCGCCTCGCGGCGTGCCGTGATGTCATCGACTGCGAGGCGCGGCTCCTGTGGAACGAGCGCGCCGCACGCCTGAAGCTATCCCTGCCCTGTGGCGCGGCGGCGGCGGATTGCGCCGTGCCGGGCGCGGTTGTGCGGCGCACCGCCGCGCTGGGGGAAGTCCCGTTCGTTCCGTGGGCGCGCACGGTGGATCGCTCCGGCTCGCCAGTCCTCGGCTTCGCCTCCGACGCCCTCTGCGGACTTGACATGGCGCGCGGGGCGCTGCGCCCGAGCGTCGTGCGGGCGAGCGGCTACGCCTGGGCGCCGCGCGACGGCAGGCCTATGGAGCCGTGGCGCCCCGCAACCGACCTCGGCGAACACCGGTTCCGCTTCCTCCTCGCGCCTGGAACCGCCGACCTGCCGCGCCTCGCGGCGGAACTCCTCCAGCCCCCCGCCACAGCCCTCGCGCACGTCTCCTCACCAGGCCCCCTCGGCCGCAGCGGGACGCTGGTCTGTCGCTAAAACGGCAGGCGAAAAACCTGTTGACATGATGGCATCACATGATGTATGATTTGAAGCCATGAAAACACATGTCTGCACATTGACCGAACGCGGTCAAATTTCCATTCCCGCCGACTTTCGCGCCGAACTCGGCCTCAAGCCCGGCGACAAACTGCTCTGGAGCACCAGCGGCGACAAGACTCTTCTCATCACGACCGTCGAGGTGCCGAAACGGAAGAGTTTCAAAAGCGCAATTGGCTACGCAAAGACCTTCCGCAAAACCATGTCCACGGCGGAATGGATGAAAATCCTGCGCGAAGGCGAGGAGGATGACGAATGAGCTGGCTTGTCGATTCGTGCGTCCTAATCGACATCATCGACGGCGATTCCATTTTTTCGCAAGCGTCGGCGGAAATATTGGATGAATACTCCGATTTCGGGCTTGAAATTTCGCCGGTGACGGCAATTGAACTGTCCCCGGCATTTCTTGGCGAGGCGGATCGCGAAGACACATTTTTGCGAGATCATGGCGTGTCTATCTCCTGCCGTTGGGATGACATGGCCCGCCGCGCGGCGCAGTCCGCATGGTCGCGTCACATCGCGGCCAAGCGGCGCGGCCAGGCTCCCAAGCGCCCCATCGCCGACGTCCTCATCGGCGCGCTCGCGCTCCGCCACGACGGGCTCATCACGCGCAATCCGGCAGACTTCAAGGCTCTTTTTCCGTCGCTTCGCATCGAAACTCCGTAGCAGCGTGGAAAACACACATGATCGCAAAACTTCTGCCCAACCGCGTCCGCCGCTCCTACCTCGGCGGCTCCCGCATCGACGCCTTTTGCAACATCCCTTCAACTTTTCAACCTCCTCGTGACGCGGCGCAGCCGCGCCCGGAGGACTGGCTCGCCTCCACGACGCAGGCCTTCAACGGGACGCTGGAAATCGAGGGCGAGGGCCTGGGTTGCCTTGAAGACGGACGGCTCGTGCGCGACGCCGTCGGCGCGCTGCCGATTCTCGTGAAGCTCCTCGACAGCGACGAGCGGCTGGTCGTGCAGGCGCATCCGACCGTGCCGTGCGCGAAGCGCCTGTTCCACTCGCCCGTCGGCAAGACCGAATGCTGGCACTTCCTGCCCGGCACGGCGCCCGACGCCTGCGTCTATCTGGGCTTCAAGCCGGGCATTACGCGCGCGGCTTGGGAACAGGCCGTCCGCGAATGCTCGCAAATCTCAAATGAACAATTGCCAATTGTGAACAATCCCGTGTTGAACCTCCTCCACCGCATTCCCGTCGCGCCGGGCGACTTCGTATTCGTGGACGGCGGGGTGCCGCACGCCATCGGCGGCGGGTGCTTCATGGTCGAACTTCAGGAGCCGAGCGACCTCATGGTCGTGGCGGAGCGCTTCACGCCGTCCGGGCGCCGCATCCCCGACGCCAAGATGCACGGCGGCGTCGGCTGGGAGCGGATGTTCGACGTTTACGAATACGACGGGCACACATACGAGGAGACCTGCGCGCGGTATGTCCGGAAATGTTCGCAATTTTCAAATGCCCACAAATCTTCATTGTTCACAAACGGCGCAAATGCCAATGTCAATTTTGAAGCTGCAAAGAACACAAAGGAACACAAAGACTTTGTGAACTCTGTGGACTTTGTGACCAAAAACAATCCCTGCGGCTCTGCGGCTCCGCGCGAGGCGGCGACTTCTAGGCCCTGCGGAACGGGCGGAAAAATCACTTTTGAAGCCACAGAGAACACAAAGGAACACAAAGCCTTTGTGAACTCTGTGGACTTTGTGGCCAAAAACAATCCCTGCGGCTCTGCGGCTCCGCGCGATGCGGCCACCCGCATCTGCGGGCCGGAGTTCACCGACAAATTCGAGATGTGGCGGCTTACGTCCGGAGGAAACGTGGCGCTCGGCGGCAAACCGGCCGTCATCGTCGTCACCGCAGGCGACGGCTCGCTGAACGGACTTCCCGCGAAACGCGGCGACCGCCTCGTCGCATCCGGCGAACGCGCCCTTGCCGCCACCGGCGCGCTGTCGTGCGTCGTCTGCTTCTGATTCAGGTGTGACCAAACTTTGTCGGAACGCAAAGACCGCAATTGCGCGGGCCGATGTGTCATCTGACGCCGTTGTGCGGCGCATGGGGGGGGGCGCGGCCTCCGGCCGCGGCCACTTCTAGGACAGGCGGGACAGGCGAGGGGACGGGCGCGACTGGCGGGACGGGCCAATATTAATTTAGAGCCACAGAGAACACAAAGGCTTTGTGAACTCTGTGCCCTTTGTGGCTAAAAACAATCTTTTGGGAGACCTTTCGTTTCCATGCTATGGCAGTAGCAAAAAGTTGTATGGATAGCTTGACCGTTTTGATTGCAATAATGGTAGACTTTTTGTCACGTAAGTTACTCACGTTGAAAGGGTACCACTATGAGATCTGGCACAAAATGCAGGACAATTGTCGATACGCTCAGCGACGAAATCGCCGCAGGATGCTACCGTCCTCCAACGACATTTCCCAGCGCCGAGCGCATCGTCCGCCGTTTCAAGGTCTCATATTCCACAGCGGTGAAGGCCCTGGACGAAATGAAGAAACGCGGTCTTGTCTATTCGGTAATAGGCTCCGGGACATTTGTCACGAAGACCGCAGGGCGAAGCATCGGGTTGCTTGCACCCGCATGGTCGGGCAGCGATTTCTTCCCGACCCTCTGCCATGCCGTTTCCGCGACATGCCAGTCGCGTGCGCGTCCGCTTCTCTTCGTTGACACGTCGTCCGACTCGAACGAGGGACTTGGCGAAAAGTTCGTCTCGCTGGCCGAATCCCTTGTATCAGAGCGCGTCTCGGGCATTCTATGTCATCCGGTTGACTTCTCTGAAAACGCCAGTGCGGCAAACGAGGCCGTGCTTGGCGTCTTTCGCAAGGCCGATGTGCCGGTGGTGCTTCTTGACTGCGACATCGTGCCGCCGCCCGGCGAAAGCGGCTACGACGTGGTTGGCATCGACAATGTGGCGGCGGGTTGGCGTCTGGGCGAGCATGTCCTTTCGCGCGGCGCGCGACGCGTCCTCTTCGTATCGATGTTCGCGAATATTTCGTCAAATGTGCAGTCTCGCTTAGCAGGTTTGCGCAACGCGGTGGCCGAAGTTCGCGGCGCACGCGTTGACGCCTTTGACATGCCTTCGGGAAATGGCGACGTGACCGCGTTGGCTGATTGCCTGAAAGGGAAACGGCCCGACGCCGTGGTCTGCTCCTCCGACAATGTCGCCGCTGTGGCGCTCAAGGCCCTTCGCGCCATTGGCAAGTCCGTTCCTGGCGATGTTCTGGTCACAGGGGTGAACGACACTTCCATTGCGACGCTTACGGATCCTCCGCTGACGACCATCCGCCAGCCGTGCGCCGACATCGCGCGCGTCGCCTTCGAGGCGCTCGACCGCCGCCGAAGGACCCCCGATGCGCCGCCGATGCGCGTATTCCTCCCCGCGCCGCTCATCGAGCGTGAATCTACTTTTTCACCAACAACACCCAAAAAGAAAAAGGAGAAAAGAAAATGAACAAAACCCGACTCATCGCCATCGCGGCTTCAGCCCTGTCTGCGCTGGCCTCAATCGCTACAACACCGACCGTTGTGCCTGAGGGCGAGACCTTCATCACCAACGTCACGGGCGAGGCGACGCTCGACGGGCAGTGGATCATCGGCGGGACGCTGTGCAAGACTGGCGGCGGGACGCTAACGATTCCCGCGGAGAAGGTCTGGTTCGCCGGAAACGGCCGCCTCGACGTGCTGGACGGGACGGTGAACGTCACCTCGACGACCGGTTCGATGGACGCCTTCGAGGAACCCGCCGCGGCGCAGGGCGCCGGATTCTGGGTGAAGGCCGGCGTGAACTTCGCATACGACGGATCCGGCAACCTCGTCCGCTGGCTTGACAGGCGCGACAGCGCGGCAAATGCGACGCCCGCCTACATGTTCGCCAAGTCGATGACAAACCTCGCCGACAACGCCGCGTTCCCAGAAGTTGGAACCGACGTCGGCAAGCCGTATGTCTCGTTCGGCGGATACGGCTCTGGTCGCTGGATGCACTGGCGCAAGCCCGACGACTCCGACGCCGCCTGGCTTGACATCGCGAACGTCTTCGTCGCCTACAACCCCGTCGAGTCGCACGGGAACTTCCTCGGCACGGCGCGGGCGAGCGACGGCAACACGTCGAGCAAATACCAGCAGCACTACGCCGTCAACGACGGCGCCGCAGGCACCACGCTTTTCTGCGGGACTTATTCGGCGAACCCGGAGGTCTATCGCCGCGTCCGAACGGGGCGCGTCTTCGTCGATGGCGTCCGCCGGCAGCCGGCGGACGGAATCGTATTCAACGCCCGCCAGGTCATCGAGGTGGAGGCGGGCTGCGACCTCGCGGGAGCGGAGGCGTTCTTCAACTTCCGCAACTACCAGCAAAAAGCCGGCAGCGGCTCGGCCGGCAACCGCGTGGGCGGCGGACGGCTTCACGAGGTGATCGCGTTCACCAACAGGCTCGACGAGGCGGACCGGCTTCTGGTTGAGGCGTATCTCGTCCGCAGCTGGGTTTCCGATGCGCTCCGCCCGCCAGCGGCGGTTGTTGTCGCGAATGGCGCGAGGCTGTCGGCCCCGGCTGGCTACCTCGCCTCGTCCGAAACCTGTTTCGAGGGGGCCGTCTCGCCGACGGTCGTCAATGACGCCGTTTCCGATCCATTCCGCCTCGTTCCGACGGCGGTGGCCGTCGCAGAGGGCGACGCTTTCACAAACCGCGCGCTCCTGCCGCTCGACGTCGCCCCGGGTCTCTCTGTCGCGGTGGACGCCTCGCGTCAGACGATGGTTTCCGTCGGAACGGCCGGTCGGATTGCGAAGACCGGCGCGGGCGACATGGCGCTCGCGCCGTGCGCCACCCCCGCGCTGCTGGCGGTTTCCGGCGGCAAGGTCGCCCTCGCCTCCCCGGAGACCGCCCTGCTCTCCGTCCCGGCGACAAACGCGAACTTCGCCGTTGATGGCGGCTTCGAGTGCGGCTTCTGCGGGTTCTCCGCCACCGACAACAGCGCCACCATTCCCGAAAACGGCGTCGTTGGCGCCTGGACAAGCCACCCCGTGGCGAGCAGTTCCGTCCGCATCGTCAAGGACAACGGGTGGGCCAACAACGGCGCCCCGCGCCTAGGCTACCCGCCGGAAGGCCACTATTACCTCCACCTCAAGGACAAGGGCGGTGTCTCGCAGGAGATGGGCTTGCCCTGCGCGGGGCGCTACGAGGTGTCCTTCCGGGCAATTACGCGCAACGACATGGGCGGCGACAGTTATTCCTGCAACGTCGTCAGCGTAAAAATCGACGACTACCTGCTGGCATGCGTCCCCGTCGTGACATCGAATAAATGGGAGCGCTGGCGGTTCGTCACCCCCTATCTCCCGGCTGGTGCGCATACGCTGCGGCTGGCGCATGAATTGTCCGGCGACAAATCGACCGGCATCGACGACGTCCGCGTCGTCTGGATCGACGACCTCAGGGCGGCGCCCATCCCCAACGCCGGGTTCGAGTGCCTCTCATTGGATAACGGCAGCGGCGGCGTCCTGTCCGCAGGCACGGTCAGGTCTTCCGAATTCGATGCCAATCGCCAGTCGGGCTGGACATTCGGTAATTCCGAACTGGTCAAGATCGCGCGCCATGCGACTCCAACGGCTCCGACGGGCAGCACCCGCTCCCCCGCGCCAGTCTCCGGCGGAATCTTCAACGTCCTGCTCCCGTCCGGCGCGGCCATCACCAACACCTTCACCGTGGCAGAAAGCGGCACATACCGCTTCTCGGCGCTCTTCGCGAAATGCGGCGACCCAAACGCGCTGCTGGTCAATGCCAAGACAATCGAGGCCGTCGTCACCGTCAACGGCGAGCGCGAAGTTCTCGGTGTGGAGACGTTCGCCTACGAGCGCGCTTACGGGACGAAGACCTTCGCCCTCAGCCCCGGCGACACCGTGACGCTCTCGATTGCCTCGGAGAAGTCGGGCCACCGCTTTGCGGTCGATGACATCGTTTTCGAGCGATGCGGGGGCGCGAACCTCCTCCGCAATCCAAGCTTCGAGGAGGGAGACGACGCCAACTGCCGGACGAACTTCTGGGATGTCGTCCCGGCGGCTGTCGCTAGCAATGCCTCGAAAATCGCCACGTATCCGCTTGGCGGCTACATCAGGTCTTCCGGCGGGGCGCTCATTTCCCTTGACGACTACTACGGTGCCTCGGTCATCGACGGCAACACACGCCTCGCCTTGAAGAACCGGCGCAGCGCGAGCCAGACCATCACACTGCCGGACGCGGGCCTCTACCGCCTCTCCTTCTGGACGAGGTCGCGCGTGTCGAATGGAAAAGTCGGCTACGGGCCAAACGACCTTGACGTCTTTGTCGTCCTCGACGGCGCAACGAACACGCTTGGGCGGACTGCGGTCTCCACGACAAGCACGGAGTTCCTGCGCCACGAATACCGCTTCGCCGGCGCCGCCGGCGCCGAATGCAAGGTCGTGTTCCAGGGCGTTGCGGAGGACACCGACGACAAGACTTCGTTCATCGACGCCGTGTCGCTTATGCGCGTGGGCGGGGCGGAGGACGCCGCGCCGCTTGCGGCTGCGAGCGAACTTGACGTGGCTGCGGGGGCAAGGCTTGCCCTGAACTACACCGGCATCCAGAC
>JAFWPM010000143.1 GCA_017509565.1 Kiritimatiellia bacterium
CCCAGAACGCCCTCGGCATCTCCGGAGCAGGCGCGATCAAGGAGTTCGGCGTCGACAAGTTCAACGAGCAGTGCCGCTCCATGGTTCTCAAGTATGTCTCCGAGTGGCGCAGGACTGTCACGCGCATGGGCCGATGGGTGGACTTCGACAACGACTACAAGACGATGAACTTCTCCTTCATGGAGTCCGTCTGGTGGGCCTTCAAGCAGCTTTGGGACCAGGGGCGCATCTACAAGTCCCACCGCATCATGCCCTATTCATGGAAACTCGGGACGCCGCTTTCGAACTTCGAGGCGGGCTCGAACTACAAGGATGTCCAGGATCCGGCCGTGACGGTGCGCGTGAAGGCCGTGTCGTTTGCAAGCGACTGCAATCGGCTGCAATCGGCTGCAATCGACAGCCTCAAGGGCTCCGCGGTCTACCTCCTAATTTGGACGACCACCCCATGGACCCTCCCGGAAAACCTCGCGATCTGCGCCGGCCCGGACATCGACTACGTGGCAGTCCGCGACCTGACCGACGACGCCCGCCCAGTCTACGTCATGGCCGACGCCCGCCTTGGCACGATTTTCAAGAAGCAGGAGCAGTTCGAGGTCGTAGCCCGCTTCAAGGGCTCTGAACTCAAGGGCCTGCGCTACGAACCCATCTTCCCGTATTTCGCCTCCAAGGCGGACGAGGGCGCCTTCGTTGTCCTCAACGACGGCTATGTCACGACCGACGACGGCACTGGCCTCGTCCACATCGCGCCCGCCTACGGCGAGGATGACTTCCGCGTCTGCCGCGAAAACGGCATGGACGCCTTCGCCGACCCGCTCGACGGCTCCTGCGCCTTCACGGCCGAAATCCCGGAATACGCCGGCCGCTTCTGCAAGGACTGCGACAAGGACATCATCCGCCGCCTCAAGTCCGAGGGCAAGCTCGTCCACCAGGCGACTATTGTCCACTCGTACCCCTTCTGCGACCGCACCGACACGCCGCTCATCTACCGTGCCATCGACGCCTGGTACGTCCGCGTCGAGGACATCCGGGACAAGCTTTCCGCCAACAACGCCAATGTTCACTGGATGCCCGAATATGTCGGCGAGAAGCGCTTCGGCAACTGGCTCGCCGGCGCGCGCGACTGGAACATCTCCCGCAACCGCTTCTGGGGGTCGTGCCTGCCGGTCTGGATAAACGACGACGACCCGGACGACATGATCTGCGTCGGGTCGGCCGCCGAGCTTGAGGCCCTCTCCGGGCAGAAGGTCACGGACCTCCACAAGCACATCGTGGACAAGATCGCCATCGTCCGCGACGGCAAGACCTACCACCGCACCCCGGAGGTGCTCGACTGCTGGTTCGAGTCCGGCTCCATGCCATACGCCCAGCAGCACTACCCCTTCGAGCGAAAGGGCGACGAGAAGTCCTTCTTCCCGGCGGACTTCATCGCCGAGGGCCTCGACCAGACGCGCGGCTGGTTCTACACGCTGATGATCCTGGGCACCTGCCTCTTCGGCGAGTCCCCGTACAGGAACGTCGTCGTCAACGGCCTTGTCCTGGCCGAGGACGGCAAGAAGATGTCCAAGCGGCTGAAGAACTACCCCGACCCGATGGAGGTGGTCGAGAAGTACGGCGCCGACGCGCTGCGCCTCTACATGATCAACTCGCCCGTGGTCCGCGCAGAGAACCTGCGGTTCTCGGAGCAGGGCGTCATGCAGATTTCGCGCGACATCCTGATTCCGCTCTGGAACGCCTACTCCTTCTTCGTCACATACGCCAACGTGGACGGCTTCTGCGAGGACGCGCTAGAAAAGCCCTCCAGTTCAAACGAGCTTGACCGCTGGATCGTCAGCGCCCTCGAAACCCTGGTCGCGGACGTCACCGCCGCGATGGACTCCTATGACCTCCAGCGCTCCGTCCGCCCGTTCGTGGACTTCATCGACGCCCTCACGAACTGGTACATCCGCCGCAGCCGCCGGCGCTTCTGGAAGACGCAGAACGACGGCGACAAGCTCGACGCCTACAGGACGCTCCGCTACGTCCTCGTCCAGCTGTCCAAGGTCGCAGCCCCCTTCACCCCGTTCGTCAGCGAGGCCATCTACACCAACCTCCGCGCGTCCGACATGCCTGAATCAGTCCACCTCTGCGACTTCCCAACCGCCGACGCATCCGCCCGCGACGCAGCCCTTGAGCGCCGCATGGCCCGCATCCAGGCCGCGGTGGCGGTCGGACGCGGCCTGCGCACCGAGCATGACCTCAAGGTCCGCCAGCCACTCGCGCGCATCCACCTCGTGTCCTCCAACCCGGAGGTCATTTCGGACCTGCGCCTCGGCGAGGCGCTGGTCGCGGACGAACTCAACATCAAGGAGGTCGCGTTCGGTTCCGACGAGTCGGCCCTTGCCGAAATCCAGCTCAAGGCAGACTTCCGCAAGCTCGGGCCGCGCCTTGGCCCGAAGATGAAGCTCGCCGCCGCGGCAATCGCCGCGCTCGCGCCGGACAGGGCCGCGGCAATCGCCCGCGGCGAGGCCGTCGAGGTCGCCCTGCCCGGCACCCCTGACACGATCTCGCTGACTTCGGCCGACGTCTCCGTCGTCCGCAAGCCAAAGGCCGGACTCGTCGTCGGGGCCCAGGGCGAAATCGTCGCGGCCCTTGAAACTGAGCTCACACCCGAACTGGTCAGGGAGGGCATCGCCCGCGAGTTCGTCAAAAACGTCCAGAACCTGCGCAAGGAGGCCGATTTCGTCGTTGACCAGCGCATCCGCATATCCTTCGCCGGCGACCCGGAGGTGGCCGACGCCGTTGCCGCCTTCGCCGAATGGATCAGGGAGGAGACCCTCGCCGACTCCTGCGAGCCCGGAGAGGTCGCCGCGTCGCCGTTCGACCTCAACGGCCGCAGCTGCGCCATAGCCGTCCAAAAGGCCGGCGCGTAGCACGATCGGGGAACGCCATGCCCATCTACGAATTCGCGTGCCCCGGCTGCCGGACGCTCTTCTCGTTCTTTTCGCGCAGGGTTGACACCGCGACTTCCCCGGCGTGCCCCCGCTGCGGGAAGCCGCTCTCGCGCGAGGTCTCCATCTTCGCCGCTGGCCGAAGCCGCGCCGGCGACGCCGACCCGCTCGGCCTCGGCGACGACGGGCTTGACGAGGACTTCCCCGACGTACCCGACTTCGACGCCTCCGACCCGCGCGTGGCCGGTGCCGTCGCCGAAATGGGGGACCGCATCGACAAACTTGACCCGAACAACCCGGCCGAGGCTTCCAAGGTGCTTCGGGAATTCTCCCAGAAGTCCGGGCTTAGGTTCAACGACAAGATCATGGGCGCAATCGACCGGATCGCCGCCGGGGACGCCTCCGACGATGCCGGCAAGGCCCTCGCCGAGGCCATGGAGGGTGGCCACATCCTCGACAGCTTGGCCAAAGACCCACGCCTGGCCGCCGAAAACGCCCCGTTCGCCCGTGACCCGACTCTCTACGACATGTGAGGCCGCCAGATGTCTTCGGAATTCTTCGAAAGGGTTTTCAGCAGAATCGACAAAATCGACCCGTCCAGCCTAAAGCGCCAGATGAAGCGCTTTTCGGGCCAGTTGGCAATGATGGAGACGGTCTTCCGCTCCATCCAGGAGGGCGTCATGATCGTGAGCCAGGGCGGCAAGCTGGTCTATGCGAACGGCGCCGCCGAGCGGCTGCTTTCCTTCGACGCGTCCAAGCTCAAGGGCAAGGCGGCTGAAAAGTTCTTCGGCGACGTCGATTGGCTCGAAGACGTCGATTGGGAGTCCGGTGGCGGAAACGGCGAGTGGTCGCGGATGCTGACGCGCGAAATCGAGGTCACATACCCCGAACGACGCATCCTCAGCTTCTACGCCGTCCCGATCGACGCCTCCGAAGGCGAAACGGCCGGGTCGGTTCTTGTGATCCTCCGCGATGTGACTGGCGAGCGCGACCGCGAGGCCAGCGCGCTGGAGGACGAACGGCTTGACGCCGTCAGGACCCTCGCCGCCTCCGTCGCCCACGAAATCGGCAACCCGCTCAACGCGCTTGGCATACACCTCCAGCTGATGGCCCGCGAAATCAAGTCCCTGCCGGAGGAGAGCCGCGCGTCGCTCGGCGAGCTGCTTGGGGTCGCCAGCAGCGAGGTGAAGCGCCTCGACGCGATTATCACGCAGTTTCTGCAGGCGCTCCGCCATTCGAAGCCGACACTCGAACCTGGAGACGTCCTGGCCCTGATTGGCGAGACCCTGGCCGCCATGCGCGTGGAAATCGAGAACCGCCGGATCGAGGTCAAGGTCACTGGCAGCGCCAAGGTCCCGGCGGTGCTTCTGGATGGCGGGCAGATAAAGCAGGTCTTCTACAACCTCGTGAAGAACGCCATGGAGGCGATGCCCGACGGAGGGACGCTTGAAATAGCCGTGTCCACCGGCGACGCCTACCTGCGGGTCGATTTCATCGACAGCGGCGTCGGCATACCCGAGGAGTCGCTCGGCCGCATCTTCGAGGCGTACCACACCACAAAGGCCAAGGGAACCGGCCTTGGCCTGATGATCGTGAAGCGAATCGTCGAGAGCCACGGCGGCCAGATAGAGGTCGCGAGCAAGGAGGGCAGGGGAACGCGGTTCCGCATCCTGCTGCCACTCGCCGAGCGGCGCATCCGCAAGTTGGCCGACGCGCCGGGCGGGCACGCGGCGTCCTCCCAAGTCGGCGTGTGACGCCCCGCCGCGCCGGTATGGCAACAGCCACCATGCAACTGCCCACCTCACCACTAGAAACCACCGAAGCGCGGCGGGACGCCGCATCCCCCGAGGCACTAACCACTAGCCACTAAATAAAATGTCCACGATTTTGATAGTCGACGACGACCGCAATACGCGCGACGGCCTCGAACGCGCGCTGAAGTCCGGCCACAACGTCTTCGCCGCCCCGGACGCCCGCTCGGCGCTTGGAATTCTCGCGGCCAACAGAATCGACCTCATCCTATCCGATGTCAGGATGCCCGGCCTCACAGGCCTGGAGTTCCTCGCCGAGGTCAAGGCCAAATACCCGGACATCCCCTTCATCCTCCTGACGGCCTACGGGAGCGTCGAGACCGCCGTCGAGGCCATGAAGGCCGGCGCATACGACTTCCTCACCAAGCCCGTGAACCTGGACCGCCTTGACATTCTTGTCGGGCGGGCCATTTCCGAACGCGAACTCCGCACCAGGACCAGCGAACTCCAGAACCAGAACGCAAGGCTCCGGCGCCAGCTGGACGAGAAGTTCGGCATGGAGAACATAATCGGCTCTTCCGAAGCCATGAAGCCCGTGTTCGAAACCGTCAGGGCCGCCGCGCCGACCGACGCGACAGTCCTCATTACCGGCCCCAGCGGCACAGGCAAGGAACTCGTCGCCCATGCGATCCACAACCTCTCGCGCCGCGCCAAGGGCCCGTTCGTCGCGGTGAACTGCGCGGCACTGCCGGCGTCCCTCCTGGAAAGCGACCTCTTCGGCCATGAAAAGGGCGCCTTCACCGGCGCGGAATCGCGCCGGAAGGGCCGCTTCGAACTGGCCTCGGGTGGGACGCTCTTCCTGGACGAAATCGGGGAGATCGACCAGGCCACGCAGGTGAAGCTGCTGCGAGTGCTTGAGGACCGCCACTTCGAGCGCGTCGGCGGCACCGAGACGATTGCCGCCGACTTCCGGCTTGTCGCCGCGACTAACAAAAACCTACCCGCGCAGGTCGCCGCCGGGGCGTTCCGCGAGGATCTCTTCTACCGGCTTTCAGTCATCGACGTCAGGCTGCCGCCCCTCGCCGACCGCGCCGAAGACATCCCGGCCATGGCCATGGCCTTCCTCAGGGAGTTCTCCGAGAAGAACGGCAGGGATGTCACCTCCATCGCGCCGGCGGCGCTCGACGCCCTCTGCGTCTACGCCTGGCCGGGCAATGTCCGCGAACTCCGCAACACCATGGAGCGCATGGTCGTCCTCGCCCGCAGTTCGCAGCTGACCGTCGCCGACCTGCCCCCGAACATCCGCCAGAGGCAGGGCGAACGCGCGCCGCGCCCCGCCGCGCTCGCCACAGGCTCGCTTAAAAACGCCGAGCGCGAGAAAATTCTCGCCGTTCACGAAAAGCACGGCGGCAACCGTTCGCGCGCCGCCCTTGAACTCGGCATTTCGAGAAGGACCATCATCAGAAAACTTGCCGAATATTCAAAAGAAGCGTAAAATTGATTCCATGAAAGTTTGCAAGTTCGGCGGGTCGTCAGTAGCTGACGCCGCCCAGATAGCCAAAGTCTGCGACATCATGATGGCCGACCGCGAGCGCAAGGTCGTGGTCGTCTCCGCGCCCGGAAAGCGCTCGAAGTCCGACGTCAAGGTCACGGACATGCTGATCAATTGCGCCGAGCGCGCGTTGGGCGACTTCGACGTCTCCCGCGAACTTGACGCCATCGTGGCCCGTTTCTCCTCCATTGTCTCCGACCTCGGCGTCGCCTCCTCCATAGCCGAGGAAATCGCCGCCGACCTCAGGGATCGCGTCGCCTCCGACAAGTCCGACCCCGGCGAATACCTCGACCGGATGAAGGCCGCCGGCGAGGACAATTCCGCAAAGGTCGTCGCGGCGGCGCTCCGCGCCCGCGGCGCGGCCGCCGTCTACCTCAACCCCGCCAAGGCCGGAATGCTCCTCGAAGGCCCTCCAGGAGACGCCGTCCTCTGCGACGTCTCCTACGGGTTTCTCCACGACTCCATCGAGCGCGCCCTGTGGCAGCCAGACAACCCGATTGTCGTGTTCCCAGGCTTCTTCGGCGTCAACCGCGACGGCAAGATCGCGACCTTCCCGCGCGGCGGCAGCGACATCACCGGCGCCATCCTGGCCTCCGCCATGAAGGCCGAATGCTACGAGAACTTCACCGACGTCGACGCCGTCTACGCCGTTGACCCGCGCGTCGTTCCCGATGTCGCGCACGGCATCAGGGAAATGACCTACCGCGAAATGCGCGAACTCGCATACGCCGGGTTCGGTGTCTTCCACGACGAGGCCGTAATGCCCGCCTTCCGCGCTGGAATCCCGATCAACATCCGCAACACCAACCACCCAGACCTTCCAGGAACCTGGATACTTCCGTCGCGCCGCGTTGACGAGTGCCGCGTCGTTGGCATAGCCAGCGACAGCGACTTCGTCCACATTTACGTCGAGAAGTACATGATGAACCGCGAAGTCGGCTTTGGGCGCAGGCTTCTCCAGATATTCGAGGAGGAGGGCGTCTCCTTCGAGCACATGCCGACAGGCATCGACAACATCACCATCATCCTGCGCGGGTCGAAGTTCCCGACGTCGATCCAGGGCCGCGTGATGCAGAGGATCAAAAAGGAACTCCAGCCGGACCAGCTTGTCTGCGAGCGCGACCATGCGCTCATCATGGTCGTAGGCGAGGGGATGCAGCATACCGTCGGCACGGCGGCGCGGGCCACCAGGGCCCTTGCCGAAGCCGGCGTGAACATCGAGCTGATCAACCAGGACGCCTCCGAAGTCAGCATCATGTTCGGCGTCCGCGAAAGCGAACGCGCCCGGGCGGTCAACGTCCTCTACCATGCCTTCTTCTAGTGGCTGCCCCGTCCGATGAGGCGACGGAGCCCCGCGTCGCGCAAAATGGCCAATGTCTTCAGCCGTGGGTGGCGTGTGATGTGGATAAAGGGACAGACAATTTATTGACAATGGGCGGGAGGTTGGTCGTAAATTCTTGGGCCAGATGCTTTGTTGGCGATTTGGGCGCAACGTGGGCATGTGCAGGGGGAGGGGTGTTGAAGTACGCCGAGTGGTAAAGTGTGGTAATTTCGGCGCGAAGGACCTTGCCAAAAGCGGCATTCCATGCGATAATACTGTTGCCATGTCAATCGAAAAAGAAAAATCCCCCGCGAGCAGCCTCGCGCTGTTGCCGTTTCTTGTGTTCGTGCTATTCTACGTCGGCCTTTCGCTGAGGGCCGGCGACTTCTACAAGGTGCCGATGCCAATCGCCTTCATCGTCGCCTCGGCATCGGCCCTTTTCCTGGACTGGAAGAGGTCGATTTCCGAAAAAGTGGACACCTACGCCGCCGGGATGGGCGACCCCAACATAATGATCATGTGCCTGATCTTCATCCTCGCCGGCGCTTTCGCGACGATTGCCAAGGGAATGGGTGCCGTGGACGCGGCGGTGACCGTGGCGCGGGCGCTGATCCCATCCCACCTGATGCTGGCGGGCTTCTTCCTCATTTCCTGCTTCCTATCCCTCGCAATCGGCACCAGCTGCGGCACCATCGCCGCCCTGACCCCAATCGCGATAGGGCTTGTCGAATCAATGCAGATAAATCCCGGCGTTCTCATCGCCGCCGTCGTCGGCGGGGCGATGTTCGGGGACAACCTCTCCGTGATTTCCGACACCACAATTGCGGCGACCCGCACCCAGGGCGTGGCCATGCGCGACAAGCTTGTGCAGAATGGCAAAATCGCCATTCCCCCGGCCATCGCGACACTTGTCCTCTACGCCATGGCCGGCAAGTCCGGGGCGGACATGGAGTCGGTCTCCGTCACGTGGAGGCACATACTGCTGGTGTCGCCGTACATCCTCATCCTAGCGCTTGCCTTTGCCGGGATGAACGTAATGCTGCTGCTCTTTTCCGGGACGCTGCTTGCCGCGGTTATCGGGAACATGCTCCATGCGTTCGATTTCTGGACCGGGCTGAAATATGTCGGCGATGGCACGGTCGGCATGTCCGAAACCCTCATCGTTGCCATACTCGCCGGCGGGCTTCTCGGAACGATTCGCAAAAATGGCGGCATATTCTGGGTCATGGAGAAGATCGAGGGCGGCATCAGGGGGGCGCGCGGATGCGAGTTCGGCATCCTTATGCTTGTCTCGGCGGTCAACTTCGTGACGGCGAACAATACGGTCGCGATTGTCATGGCCGGGCCTATCGCAAGGGAACTTTCCCAGCGCTTCGGATGCGTCCCCACGCGGGTGGCGAGCATCCTCGACACCGGTTCGTGCATAGTCCAGGGGCTGATCCCCTATGGCGCCCAGGTCCTGATTGCCGTTGGGTTGGCGAAAAGCGCGGGCATTGCCGTGTCGCCCCTGAACCTGGTCTGCCACATGTACTACCAGTGGTTCCTCCTGCTGGCGGTGGTAGGGTCGATTGTCATCGGGGCGCGCAGGAAGGGCTGATTGCGGGCCATCTTACCGGCGCCGCATCGCCACGCCAGCCACTGCGGCCAGAATGAAGGCGATGCCCAGGGCGTAGCGCGGCGTGAAGGGTTCGCCGAATACCGCGACGCCGAGTGCGACGGCGGTCACGGGTTCCAGCGAGCCGAGGAGGGCGGTTGGCGTCGGCCCGATTCTGGAGATCGCGATTGCCATCGCGACAAGCGATCCAATTGTCGGGACTACTGCCAGGCCGACAAGGCTCAGCCATGACGCCGTGGAGCCCGGAAGCGACGGGCTGTCGCCAACAAGGGCGGCGTGGGCCGCCGTCGCCAGCGCGCAGAATGCGAACGACCAGAACGAAAGCGTCGTTGCGGGGAGGCGTCCGGCGCGCGAGACGTTGGCTATTACCATGTAGACCGCGTAAGTGGCGGAGGAGAGCATCACCAGCCAGAATCCGGCCCAGGAGAAGGCGGTACCGCCGCCGGCGCGCGTGAGGAGCGCGACTCCGGGAAGGGCGAATGCGAGCGCGGCCCAGGTGCGCCAGCCGGCCCTTTCGCGCGTCGCCGCGGCCATCATGATGGCGACCATTACAGGATAGACGAAAAGCAGGGTGCAGGCGATTCCGGAGTCCATGTGGCGGAAGGACCCGAAGAGGCCAAGCGCCGACGCGCAGAAGAGAGTCCCGAGCGTGGCGAGGACGGGGGCGTCCCTTTTCGCGATTCGGGGCGGATGCCCGGACAGGTGGCAGAAGATGCCGAGGACTAGCGCCGCGATGAGGAAGCGGCCTATGAGCATGGTGTGGATGCCGATGCCGTCGGCGTAGAGCCAGCGGGCCCAAAGCGGATTGGTGCCGTAGCTCACGGCGGCCACGACTGCCGCCGCAAGGCCGGTGGCGCGGCGGCTGGCCGAAGCCTTGGCCCCGCAGTCGCGGCATTCGGCCGCCGAAGAGTCGATTCGTCCCATTTCCACGCTGGGATTAGGCCACTATGCCGATGGCAGGCGCTAGTGCCCGCCACTGACGGCGTGGGATACGCCGAAGCGGTCGGCGATGTGGTTGGCGTGAAGCGCGATCCTGATGACAAGCAGGGAGAACAGCTGCGCCGAAAGGATTGACAATCCGCTCATGAGGTGGGCGCCGATGGGCTTGAGCTGGACTAGGGCGAAGAAGACGAGGACCTGCGCCGCCAGGTAGGCGATTTGCGACGCCAGGATGGAGTTCGGGCGCATGATTAGCGCGGCCTGCCCCTCGCTGTAGCTCTTGAACGCCATGATGAGCGGGATGGCCCCGATCAGGAGCATCGCCTCCATTGCAAGCGGGATTTCGGCCGCTGGGAGGTTCTGGACACCGCCGAAGTACCATTCCGCGACCGCCGGGATCTGGAGCATCAGCGAAATCGACGACATCAGTATTCCGGCGAAAGCAGCGAAGGAGAAGATTGCACCGCGCCTGTGCTCCTGCGGGGGGAAGGCGATGGCCACGGACTGCATCTTGGCCGCCGCGAAGCTCAGCGGGTTGAGGATGCCGAAGGCCAGGTAGTGGATGTTGCGCGCTATGCCCGGATTCTGGGTAAGGGCCAGGAACACCGGAATCATAGTTCCGGAGATGTTGAGCATTATCCCGCCGAGGGAAAGCGGAATGGTGAATGCGCACTGGCGACCGATGGTTGCGGATTCGTCATCGTCGCCTGGAAGCCGGCGCACGTATGGGATTGACAGGAAGTTGACCATCAGGCTCTCAATCCACACGGTCACGGTTGTCAGCCCAAGCCCCCACTTCCATCCGACAAGCCCGTAGTGCACGAACAGGGTCGAGCACACCCATGTCAGGCCAATGCGGAAGAACGTCGCGAAAGTCGCCTTGTCAGTCCGCTTTTCACGGAAGAGCGTCGCCAGGCCGGTATTGCGGATGAAGAACGAGAAGTTCATCGGGACGGATAGCAGCAGCATCGTCTTCGCGAGGGTGAAGGGTTCGCCGTCCAGGTGGTAGAGGCGCCCGAAGATCATTCGGTCCAATGGCGGAATGGCGCAAAGCGCCTGGAGCGTGACCGCGCCAATGCCGAGGGAGATTGAAAGGAGTTTGAAGTTTCTGAACCCCCGCTTGGTTTTGGCGAAAATCATGCCCGTTGATATCAGTCCGGCACCGATTGAGCCGACAAGGAACATGATGGCCTGGGCCTGCGCCATGATTGCGTATTCGGTTGCGCCGAGCCTGCCATGGGCGACCACGCTCCCCACGAGGGGGTAGGTGAGGGACATGGATATCCCCTGTAGCGCCAGGGGGAAGTAGAAGGTGGAAAGCTGCCAGGGCAGCGAGTGTCCCGAAGCCTTCCTGTTTTCAGAAGTTTCCATGATGGTAACCAGTAGGTGTTGTTGCCTTGCCGGCCAGCGGCCGGGGCCGTTTTACGGACGCGGCGGCCTGCCGCCGGCTGTGACGGCGGAAAGCCTGAAGGACTCCAGCGTGGCGTATCCCCGCTCCTCCATGAGTTCGTCCCAGGCCTTTGGCAGGACAACCCTGACGGTCGCGAAGCCGCCGCCGGGGACGCAGAGGACCTTGTTGCGCGCCGGGTCGCCGGTGACCAGGAACGCGCTCTTCCCGGATTCCATCGCCGGCACGGTCTCGATCGTCTCCAGGCCGGTCCAGGCCAGCCACGGCGGCGTCGGGGTGGCGGCCGCGCCCTCCTGCGAGGAGATGCGCCGCCGGTGGCGTTCCAGGGGGTATTTCGACGGATCGAAGGCGCTTCCGGGGTTGCCCCAGTAGTTTGCGAAGGCCCTTTCCCCGAGTGGTATCCGCGCGGCCTCGACAAGCGCGGCCTCCAATGCGGCCTTCGTCGGATAGGAGCGCGCCAGGTCGCGCGCGACGCCCTCCGTGATGAGGAAGGCCCGGTTGACGCGCGGCATGCCGCTTGCGACGGCCATCTGCGATTTCTCCACGGCGTCCATGGCCATGAGGTCCCTTATGCGCTGCCCGTCGGAAGTCGCAGGTACGAGGTTGTTGCCCCAGCAAATCGATGAGGCCGCCGTGAGCGTCGAGTCGTCGCGGTTGTACCCGCGCTGCACGTGGTAGGGTTGCCATCCGATTGCCATGGCCGCGCGTTCGTCCTCCGCGATGCACCAGGGCATGAGGTAGCCGAAAGTCCCCATGCGGTTCTCCTTTACGCGGTAGCCGCCCAGGTTGAGCATCGCGAGGTTTATGAAGCGGCCGAGTTGGGCGTTTTTCATTTCGGAAATCTCGCCCTGGGCGCAGTCGAAGCCGAGTTGGCGGGCAACCGGGCCGTTGAGCCAGCAGTACGGGGTCCAGGCATGCGTCGAAATGAGCGGGCGCCTGAAGTCGCCGACTTTCATCGCCTCGGCGAATGCCAGCATGAGTGGCATGAACTCGGGCGGGCATCCGGACATCGCGCCGTTGACGGCGACGTGGCGGACGGTCACGGAGCGGTCGGCGGGCGGTATCGTGCCGATTACGTGTTCCGGGGGAAGGTCGGTGAAGGCCAGGAACTCCGCGACGGCGCTTTCAGTGGGCGGGGTGATTGGAAGACCGTCGGTCCAGCCCGAATCCCGGAAGATGGCCTGTATTTCCTCGTAGGTGCCGGAGATCGTCTCATTGCCTGGGGCGGGAGACGGTTCCGGGCCGGGACCGCGGGCGGGCTGGCTCTTCGTGAGGGCGTCCACTATCTGGGGCCAGAGAATCTTTCGCGTATTCGCAATCAGTTCGTCGCGCGTATGCGAGGAGAACGCGCCGGGATATTCGGCGACCCGCAGCCCGGAGAGCCCGGCGGCGGCGGCGGTGCTTTTAGCCTGCGTCACGAAGCCCGGCGCCGCGATCATCGCCGAGGGTATGCCAACCGCCTCCGCCGCTATGCAGGAGCCGGTCTCCTTCGGGGTGCAAAGCCCGCATCCGCCGTTTCCGGAAACGACTGCGTCGACGTGCATCTCGGCCAGGCGGCGCTGGAACTCGTCCTTTTCGCGCCTGACGACGCCCGGCCTGGGGTATGGGCCCGCGGAGCCTATTTCGCTGAGGAGGATTACCTTGGCCGTAGGATGCTCCGCGAGAATCAGCCGCTTGATTTCGGGGTGCGTCACATTCGCCATGAAGCTCCCGCCTACAAGGGCGATGGTCTTGCCATCGAGCGTTTCCAGCCGCGGCGCCGGGGGGATTGGCTTGGCCGAGGCGGAGGGAACGGGGGCAAGGACCGCGAATTCGGGGACGGCCGGCGGCGGGCATGTGAAGTCGGCGCACATTTCGGCCATGGCTGACATGGCCAGCGCCGTGGCGGACACAATGACGTTTTGCAGGTATTTCTCGTTCATTTGGCGGATTCTTTCGCACCGCGGCCCCATGCCCGGCCCTTGCCTTTGCCTCCAGGATGCCCCGCCTTGCCCAGCTGTGGGGGAGGGGCACCCTGGCGGTTAAAAAAGGGGCGCGGCGTTTTGCGCCGCGCCTTTTGACATGGCCATGCCGCCGGCTACTTGCTGGCGGGAGACCATTCTTCGCTCTAGGCGAAGGCTTCGTCGAAGGCCGAGGCAAGGCCGACGAGATTCTCGCCGGGCTTGATCGTGGGCTCTTCGGCCCCGATTTCCTTGCTAAGCGCCTGGACTTCGTCGTCGCTCATGTCAACGGCCTTGATCGAGAGCCCGATGCGGCGGTCGCCGCCATCGACGCGGACGATGCGGGCTTCGACCTCCTGGCCGACCTTGAGGGCGTCGCGGACCTTCTCGACGCGCTCGTTCGAGATCTGGGAGATGTGGACGAGGCCGTCCACGCCGTCCTCAAGCTCGATGAATGCGCCAAACGAGGCGATCTTCGAGACCTTGCCCTTGACGATCTGGCCGATGGAGTAGCGCGTGGCGATC
>JAFWPM010000144.1 GCA_017509565.1 Kiritimatiellia bacterium
CAAATTCTCGATTCATATCCGGCATTCCCCGACACTCCCAGCCCCCGCCTCTCCGTTTCTCCGTCTCTTTGCGTTAGAAGTCCCGCGTCCCGCCGCTGTGTTCACCTGTAGGCTGAAAGCGCCTCCTCAAGGCGCATCTGGAAGGACTGTAGGTCGGCCGCTGATGGCTTGTAGCCCGGCTTCGAGACGCTTGTCAGTCCGAGCCGCATGTAGCGGTCGAGCATCCATGTCCCGGTTACGCCATCCGAGAACTTGACGGTTCCCGAAAGGGCCGCGCCGGCGCGCACCACCTTGTCGATCTCAATCGTCACGCCACCGGCCTCCGGGGCCGCGCCGCCACTGGCCGCCTCACCGGCCTCCTCGCCGGCAGGCGCCGCGTCGTCCTCGGCTTCCACAGGCTCCATTCCGGATTCCGGAATGTCCTGATCCCCGAAGTCTTCGTCCACGCCCATGCCGGCGGGGGCGCCGGGGGCCGGCGCTATCGGCGCGTCGATTTCCCTGGGCGTCTCCTTCTCCTTGACCTTCGCGCCTATGTCCAGGACAAGGAACCTGACCTCCATGTAGGTCATCTTGACGCCGAATTCCTCCTGAAGGCGGCTCTGCACCTCCCCGAGGCTCGCGCCATCCGCAAGCCAGCGGCCAACCGCCGCCTTCTGTCCTTCCGTGAGTTCCATCTCAAAAACGCTCCATCCTCGCATGCGGCCTAGTCGTCATCGTCGTCGCAGTCGCCGGCCATGCGCTTCGCGCCGACAACCCGGCTGATCAGCGCGGCGAAATCGGTCTTCTCCAGGTTCTCCTTTGTGACGGAGAACGACAGCGTCGCGGTGTCGCCGGATGCCTTCACGTCAAACGTGTTGAACACATCGCCAAGCGGGGCAATCTCAGGGTTCGCGGCCATCTGGGCCGAAACCATCATTCCGATGAAGCCCTTGGCGCCTTGGAATATCTGGACAATCGAAGGTGGCACCGTGTCGTCGTCAAAGGACACCGCCACCTCCGCGGTGATCTTCATGCCCTCCGCGTCCGCCGTTTCGGAAAAACGGATGTCGCGGGTAGCCGAAATGAACTGCCCGGGCTGTCCAAAGGGCAGCTTTTCCGCAAAGTCGTCCTCGCCAATGAGGCCCCGGGCGAAGGAGACGGGCCCGTAGAGGCCGCAGCGCACCTGGCTCGCACCGCCGGTTTTGAAATCGTCGACGAGCGGCGCGTAAGTGGAGGCCGCCTTTTCGCCCCTGTACAAGGCAACCGTGTCGGCAAAGGCCGCCGGTGACGAGGCCGCGATCATGAGCGTCCCGTCAAGTACGCCCCAGCACGGCTCGAACCCAGTGACGCTTTCCAGGAAATCCTCGGTGGCCTCCGTTTTGCGAAGCGTGTATTTCTCAACCTTGCATCCGGCGACAGTCGCTGTCGAGACTTTGAAATTCCTGTCGAGGAACTCGCGGGCCTGCGCCTTCCCATCGTCATCTGAATTGGCAAGGGCGTCTTCGAGGATTTCCTTTTTCCAGTCCTCGATCGTGCGGGGCCTTGCCGACGAAACCAGCATCACTGTCGCCGGGAAGGGGATCGCCTTCTCGTCCTCCAGCTGGTCTAGCGTGAAGGTCGGGCGGGCGACGGTTATGGCGCTCCACGCGATGCTCTTGGAATAGTCGGCCTGGCGCTGCCGCATGGCGGCAAAGTCTATTTTGGCGGCATCGCATTTCGATAAACCCATCTCCTCAAACTTGGCGAGAAGCTTTTCCTGCATGCCAATCCCGAACTCTGTGACGAAGGTCGCCATTGGATTGTCGGCCAGCGCCGCGACATCCGAGATCGCCGCGAATATCGTCCCGTCTGGCGCGACGGGCGCGTATGTCTTCACGGGCTGCGCCTTGGAGCAACCGAAGAGCGCAACGGCGCACGCCGCCATTGCGGCCACGCCAGATTTTATTGCAAATGACTTTTTCATGGTAGAAGAATTATATCAAAGTTTTGGCCCAAGCGACACAGATGACGCAGATAAAATGTTCAATGTGGTCCCCCTTTATGCCGTGCCCTTTATGCCACGTTCCCGGCTGTCGGTTGCCGGCTGTCGAATGTCGCCGATTTCCCCTCCGAATTTTCACATCCTCCAGAACTTGCGCGGTGGGCGTGATTTTGGTAGAATAAACGCATGTTCTGATTGTTGTCGGCTGCTAGCTCAGTTGGTAGAGCACATGACTTTTAATCATGGGGTCGCGGGTCCGAGCCCCGCGCGGCCGACCATCTTGCCCATTTGTCGGGGTGTAGCGCAGCCTGGTAGCGCGTCTGCCTTGGGCGCAGAAGGTCGTGGGTCCGAATCCCGCCGCCCCGACCATTCCCTTTGCAAAAAAAAGGCCGCGCCATCGCGCGGCCTTTTCCATTGCGTCCAGTCGTTAGAGGTCGGTGTCAACTGTGATGTCGTCGTCGTCGGTTACGCTAGCGACAACCTCTTCGGGCATGTCAACCTGCTTGAAGGTCGGCAGGTAGCGGTAGTAGACCATCATCTGCAGCGCGGCGAGGCAGGTGTCCATCACGGGGCGGTCGGTGTGGGCGTCGGTGTTGACCCAGTGCCCGATCTCCTGCTCGTTGCCGTCCGCGTCGACGTAGGGCTTCTTGATCATGTCGGGGCAGCGCTTCTGCCCGCACTTGCAGGCGCCGCCGGACTGGCCCTTGGGTATGATGAACTGGGCCTTGACGTATGAGGGCCACATGACCTTGTTCCAATCCTCCCAGCGCTTGCCGCCCGCCTGGAACAGCGCCTGGGTGCCGTAGTAGGCGTAGTAGTTCGGGCAGCCGCCGCCAATCGCGCCCGGGGGCAGCTCCTTCGGCTTCTCGTTGATGACATGCTCCGGGGTGGAGCCGACGAAAATGGGCTTCCATTTCGAAATCACGTTGTCAAGGGAGTTCTTGACGTATGAGTCGTTGGCGGCGTGGTGGAACTGCAGGCAGAGCGTGCCGACGCCGGTGAGACCGGCGTTCACGCCCTTGGCCGGGCCGGTATAGCCGAAGCCGCCGTCGGGATGGCCGTTGAGCTTGAAGCCCTTGACGCATAGCTTGGAGGCGCGGTCGAGCGCGGCCTTGTCGTGGTAGAAGTCGGCCATGATGCCGGCCTTGAGCGCCTGGGCGCACCAGCCTGCGACGGAGGTGTCGTCGCGCGACGGGCGGCCCCCTGTCGGCCTTGGCTTGCCCCAGTAGGGCTGGTAGTCCCAGCCGCCGGAGGCGTTCTGCCCCTTGATGATGAGTTCGAGGGCACGGTCTGCGGACTGGCGGACATTGGGGTTCATCGTCATGCCGTAGGCCTCGCACATGGCGTACGTGGCGATAGCGTGGGCGTAGCCGTTGCCGACGCGGGCGAGATGGGTCTTGCCATCCTTGTTCTTCTGGGGCTGGCAGTAGAAGCCGGCGGAGTCCTGGTTGTTCATGAGGAACTGCATCGCCTTCTGCATCGTATCGCCGAACTCCTTTGACTCGCCGGGGCGTTCGCCGTGGGCGAGGAAGGTGAGGATGGCGAGGCCGGTCATGGCGGGCTTGTTGCCGGACCAGGAGCCGTCGGAGTTCTGCGTGGCCTTCAGCCAGCGGAGGGACCGCAGGACGGCCGCCTCTGTCTGGGCGTTGCCGCCTCCCGTGGCGAGCATCTGGGCGCGCATGCCGGCGCTGCGGGTGTTGCCGTATACGTTGCGGAGAACGACGGGCGACTTGATCGGCAGTACTGCGTCCACCGACTGCGGCTGGGCCGAAACCGGGACGTCCGGCGCCGCCGGCGCGGCCATGTCCACGCTCATGTCCGGCGTGGAGATGTCGATGTCGGTCGGCGCGAAGTCGTCGAATGTCTCCTGCGGCGTCGGGTCGTCGATGTCCTGGAGTTCCTCCTGGAGTTCCTCCTGCTGTTCGACCTGGACTTCGACGACATTCTCCTTTTTCGGGCCGGACTTCCCGAATATGAGCAGAAGAAGGATTATGACGCATGGAAGGGTGATGGCGACAACCGGGGCGAGGAGGCGCTGGAGATTTGTGCGGGCCTCCTTGTATTCCTTGCTGTCCGCGGGCTTGCCGATGCCGGTCGCAATGGATTTCAGCCGCTGGAAGAACCCCTTCTCCTTGAAGAGGCTCATTATCTCCTTGAATCCCTCGTCGTTCTTCAGGATTTCCGGAACGACTTCCTTTTCATCTGCCATGGTTGTCTCCTTGAAATGGCACCACGCGCCAGCGGCTCCATGCCACTGGCGCGCCGCGTTATTCATAGTTTATACGAATCCCGCGCCCGAAATATTAAAAATGCCCGTCCCGCGCCGGCTTCCAGTCCTGCGCTGGCGCGGCAACGCGCCAGCCCCCCGGCTTCCTGTCCTGCGCTGGCGCGGCAACGCGCCAGCCCCCGGTTTCCTGTCCTGCGCTGGCGCGGCAACGCGCCAGCCCCCGGTTATTTATTCGCCCGGCTCCTGCCTTGGGGCAGTCGCTCCGCCAGCGGGGTTTTCGTGCGCCGCCGCGTCGGGCTTCGTGCCCTCCTGCGTCGGCTTTTTCTGCGCCTTGCCCTTCGTGGGCTTCGGCGCCAGCAGGCATCCGAGCAGGCGCCCCAGGACTTTCGGCTGCTGCTCGCAGACCGCCACGTCCGACATTTCCGCCACAACCTGCTGCATGACCTCTATGCCCAGGTCCTTGTGCGCGTTTTCGCGCCCGCGGTATGCCAGCGTCAGCTTTACCTTGTTGCCGTCGGCTATGAAGGCGCGCATCTGCTTCATCTTGAACTCCAGGTCGTGGCGGTCAACGTTCGCGTGGAACTTGATCTCCTTCACTACCTGGCGCTGCTGCTGCTTGCGCGCGGCCTTTTTCCGCATGCCCTCGTCGTAGCGGTATTTGCCGTAGTCCATTATGCGGCACACCGGCGGCTCGGCGTTGGGCTGCATTTCCACGAGGTCGAGCCCCTGCTTCTGCGCGATGTAAATCGCCTCGCGCGTCTGCATTACGCCGAGCATCTCGCCGGCGGGACCGATTACCTTGACGGTCGGGACTCTGATTTTCTGGTTTGTTCGGATGAAGGAGCCGATGGCTCACCTCCGTTGTATGGCGCAGGGTTACGCCTTGGCTTCCATGCGTATTTTTTCAAGGAAATCGGCCAGGGGCATGGTGCCCTGGTCGCCCTTCTCGCGACTGCGAACTGAAACCGCCCCGGCCTCGGCCTCGCGGCCGCCGACCACTAGCATGTACGGGATCTTTTCGACCTGCGCGCGGCGGATCTTCGCGCCGAGCTTGTCGTTCTCGCGGTCAACCTCGGCGCGGAAGCCCGCGTCCTTCAGCGCCGCGCACACGCTCGCCGCATATTCCGCGACCTTGTCGTTCAGCGGCAGGACCCGCGCCTGCACAGGCGCCAGCCACAGCGGGAATGCGCCCGCGTAGTGCTCTATCAGTATCCCGAGAAAGCGTTCAAGCGACCCCAGGACCGCCCTGTGCAGCATGACGGGGTGGTGCTTCTGGTTGTCTGCGCCGATGTACTGCGCGTTCAGGCGCTCGGCGCTCGGAAGCTGGTAGTCGAGCTGTATGGTGCCGCACTGCCACGGCCTCCCGAGCGCGTCGATGAGCGTGAATTCCAGCTTGGGCCCGTAGAAGGCGCCTTCGCCCGGCTGGATCTCGTAGTCCATCCCGACGGCCCTGCACGCGGCCGCAAGCGCCTCCTCCGCGTGCTGCCACGTGGCCTCGTCGCCAACATGGTCGTCCGGCATTGTCGAGAGCTTCACCGTCAGGTTCTTGTCGAAACCGAAATCGGAGTATACGTCCTTGAGAAGGCGGCAGAATTTCGCGACCTCGCCCTCGATCTGCTCCTCGGTGCAGAGAATGTGCGCGTCGTCCTGCACGAATCCGCGGACGCGCATGATGCCGTGCAGCGAGCCGCTCGGTTCGTTGCGGGCGCAGTGCCCGAACTCGGCCAGGCGCAGCGGAAGGTCCTTGTAGCTGCGCAGGCGGCTGTTGAAGATTTCAAGCGCCCCCGGGCAGTTCATGGGCTTGACCGCGAACACCCTGTCCTCGCTCTCCGTTACGAACATGTTCTTCTGGTAGTGGTCCCAGTGGCCGCTGCGCTCCCAGAGGCTCCGCGGCATGATTGCCGGCGTGTTGACCTCCTGGTAGCCGTCCTTGCGGATTTTCTCGCGGATGTAGTCCTGGAGCGTGATGTATATCGTCCAGCCTTTCGGGTGCCAGAAAATCTGTCCGGGATCCTCCGGGTCAAGGTGGAAGAGGTCGAGTTCCACGCCGAGTACGCGGTGGTCGCGCCTCTTCGCCTCCTCCTCGCGGGCGACAATGGCGTCGAGTTCCTCCTGCGTGGCGGCCGCCTGGCCGTAGACTCGCTGGAGCATCTTGTTCTTCTCGTCGCCCCGGTAGTAGGATCCGGCGATTGTGGTAAGGCGGATGGCGCCGACGTCGCGCGCCGAGTCCACATGCGGGCCGCGGCAGAGGTCTGTGAAGTCGCCGTTGCGGTAGATTGTGATGGTGTCGCCTTCGGGGATGTCTGCAAGGCGTTCCAGCTTGTACGGCTGGTTGGCGAAAATCTTCTTCGCCTCGTCGCGCGAAACCTCGATGCGCTCGAAGGGTGCGCCCTCCTTCAGGATCTTCCTGATCTCCGCCTCGATGGCGGGGAAGTCGTCGCGCGAAATCCTGTGCTCAAGGTCGAAGTCGTAGTAGAACCCGTCGGCGGTTGACGGGCCGATGTCGAACTTGGTGTCGGGGAAAAGCCTACGGACCGCGGCAGCCATGATGTGCGCCGCGCTGTGGCGGATGGTCTCGATTGGAAACATTTTAGCGAATACTCCGGAAAACGGGCCACGGCGGTGCGCCGCCGAACCCAAAGCCATTCTAGATTACTTTTTCCACGGCACTTTGTCAAGAAAATCTTTTCGCGCATCCCCGCAATTGCCGGCGCTTACCAGTAATCCCGCCGTTCCGCGCGACTACGGTGCGGAATGGAGGCGCAAAGGGAGTCGCGCCTCCGAGGCTCACGCCGCACCCCCCAGCGCACACGCCCGCCCGCAACACATCAGGGGGTACGGCGTCCCGCCGCGCCTACCGGGAGGGTCGCGCTTCCGGCGGGCACGAAACCCCGCTTCGCGTGACACGAAATCGGCCTTCGGCCTAACACGGAACGGAAAGTTGAACCTAAAAATCGCAGTTGGCCCAAACAGACATTCTCACACAGAGGCACGGAGGCACAGAGATTGAGAGTTTTATGGATGCACATAGCCCCCATTCGCAATACACCTTTTGGGTGAAGCCTTGCATGCTATTTCAAAGGCATCAAAAGCCCTTCCCCAATATTCTCCGTGCCTCTGTGTGACGCTTTAACTGCGACATTTAGGTTGAAAGGTTGAACAGTTGAAAGGTTGAAAGAGCGATGGTCGGATGGTCATATTTCCGTGACTTTCATCAGACCGCGTAGCGCCATTCCCTTTACGGACTTTGCGTGAGATACAGTTCAAACACCACCCACAGCCATGCACGAAGAGCCAAAATATTTCGGTGGGGCGAGCCGCATTGTTAGGGTTACTTCCGCGCGACCACGGTGCGGAACAGCTGCTAGACCACGGTGAGGAATGGAATCTCAGGCCGGTGGGGTGAAGCGAAATTGTTAAACACAAAGGACACAAAAGACACAAAGACACAAAGCTTATTTCTCACGCAGAGCCGCCGAGGCGCAGAGGGAGTCGCGCCCTGAAACCGTCCGGTTTCCGGGCAAGGGTGCCATAGTCCCGCGCGCGTCGCATTCGCTTGTGCGCGAGGAGGAAATATTTGAGGTTTCGTGCAAAAGCGCGGGTGCTTGTACCGGAATCCGTCATAGCGACAGGCGCTAGCGCGCGACCACGGTGCGGAATAGAATAGTGCGGAGCACCTTATATTAGTGAAGGGTGTCTCCCTCATGTTGCCAAAAGGGCGCTAAAACGACTAAATGGTTAGTTACAATAACCGGGATGGCGGTAGCCGGTGCCGCGTTGGCTGCCACTAGTGTCGAATCCGCCAACGTTGTCGGTTATCAGAAAGGCACAACCGTCGACGGTTTCAACTTCATAGCCGCTCCCTTCTCGACTGTTGGCTACAACACCACCGACATCCAGCAGATTAAGCTTTCCGACGACGGCGCTGGCGCTATCGGCTGGGGTGGCGAAGAATTTGGCATATGGGAAGGTGGTCCGAGCGTAGTTGAAGGATCAAGCTTCCTCTACTACGATCCAACGATGGACCCCAACGGCGAGGCCAAAGACTATTACTGGGGTGATGACGAGGGGAATCCTGTGTCTTACTCGATTGCGGCAGGCCAAGGCGTGGTCATTGGTGGTAGTGCGGACTTGGATATGTCAGTTGCAGGGCAGGTGCCTGCTGCAAGCGGGTTGGCATTTACTTCTGTAGAAGGCTTCAATTTTACCGGGAATGCCTTCCCTGAAGAGATTGACATTCAAGATATAGCCATATCCGACGACGGCGCTGGCGCAATCGGTTGGGGTGGCGAAGAATTTGGCATATGGGAAGGTGGTCCGAGCGTAGTTGAAGGATCAAGCTTCCTCTACTACGATCCAACGATGGACCCCAACGGCGAGGCTCAGGACTATTACTGGGGCGATGACGAGGGGAATCCCGTAACTTACTCGATTGCAGGAGGTCAAGGCGTGGTCATTAGTTGCGCTTCCGATCTTGCGATAAGCATTGTTGCACCCTATGAGGCGAGTGCACTTTAGATTTAGAGGTTTCAAAATGAAGAAAATACTTTGCGCATTATTTGCAATGGTTGTCGCTAATGTTGTGTCGGCTGCCACAGTCGGTTGGACTCTTGCCGGTGCAAACAGTTATGCCGGCGACGCCTATCAAGTTTTCATTATTGGCTACAATGAAGTGGCTTCTATGAATGCGATTACAGCTCTTCTTGATGCTGGTAATGATGTTTCTAGTTATGCTGCTGGTAGTGGCACAATCGCGGCAAACGGGACTGCAAACAAAACTAGTGGAACAGGCGTTGAATTGCCTGGAGGTGCGACATATTCAGCATTTTTTGTGGTTTATGATAGCGCCACACTTACGGCTGGTGAGACGAAGTATATTACCATATCTTCGGCTCAGAATTCAGGAATGACACAGAGCCCGACTGCTACGGCAGCGAAGATTTCTTTTGTCGGACAGAATCAGGCCAACTACCTGAACAATACGGCAAACTGGGCATCCTTCGGTCCTGCAGCGACGCCTGTTGATCCCGATCCGATTCCGGAGCCCACGACGGCGGCTCTTCTCGCCCTTGGCCTCGCGGCCTTCGGCCTGAAGCGCAAGGTCGCCTAAGGCATAGTCAAACCACAACCGGGCGCGTAGGTCGCGTCCACAAAGGCAAGCCGCACACGCGCGGCTTGCCTTGTTTTTTGCGCGCGAAGCGAACGGCGGGCGCGCGGAAGCGCGCCCCTCTCGTAGTGCCGCGCCCTGACATGGTGCATAAGGGGACACACATGCCCACATGCCATGCGTGCACCATAACCCCGCCGCGCCCGACAACCGATGTGGCGACGACGCCCCCGTCGTCGCTCGTCGCAGACGCCACAGGCGCCATCTCACTCTTCCACTCTTCTGCGCTCCGCCATCATGAGCAAGCCCTTGCCGATGTGGACTTCCGGCAGGCCCTGCTCCCGAAGCAAGGGGTTCTGCCTGTCCAAAAAATCGCGCGCCGCCTCCTCGCCCTGCGAAAGCAGAATCCGCTTCATTTCGTTGCGGACGTCGGTGACAGTCTCCCGCGCCTCGTTGGCCTCGGCCTGGCAGTCACGCAGGAACTGGTTGAAGGTGCCGCCCGCCGCGATGTAGTCGAGGGCCGCCTGCTTCATCTCGGCAGTCCGCTCCTTTGCGGCGACAGTGTCGGCGTCGTCGTCCTCGTAGATTTCCACGGGACGGCGCAGAATCTCAAGGATCTCTTCCTGCGGGAGGTCCACGCGAAGCGCCACGATGGAGTCGAAGCCCTCCCGCGACACCGCCTCCAGCTGGTCTTCGACCGTATTGCCGAACATTGTCTGGGCCACCTCCGGCTGTGGCCGCACTTCAGGCTGGGCTGGCGCGGCGCAATCTTTTTCCGGCTCCCGCGCGGATACGAAATGACGACGCCCGGCTTCGGGATTGCCGGCCGGGAGGTTCTCATCCGCGTGAGGAGAAGATGCGGCTGCGAACGTTTCCGTGTGGTCGTGTGATTGGATTGGCCCCGGCGTCATCTTGGAAGCACTCCCCTCGGCATAAGGCCCGGCGCCGACAGGCGGCGCCGCAGGTTCCGCCGGCGGGGAGACGTCGCCATCCCCGCCGGATTTCCGCAGAAAGCCCCACGACACCGCGGCGACGCACAGCGCGGCGCAAACAAGCCAAGGCAGGGCGCGCCTCGCGTCGCTCGTGGGGCTTTTCCTTCCAGACCTTCTTCTTGCAACGATTGGCATTGTTTTCCGTCTCCTCGTCTTATCGACACCGCGCCACCCGCGATAAAATCTCCTCAACCAACCGCGTCCTCCACGGCCAAACAACAACCCTGTAATCCTGTCTCAAACACTCTGCGCCACGGCACCATGGCGCTGTAAAGAAAAAGGCCGCGCCATGCGGCGCGGCCTTCTGTTTGAGCGCGGGCAACTCGTCCGCAGTTAACTCCGTCAAACCTTAGGCGACCTTGCGCTTCAGGCCGAAAGCCGCGAGGCCAAGGGCGAGAAGGGCTGCCGTCGTCGGTTCCGGAACGGGTACAGGTGACCACGCACCGACGTTGGAGGCGAGAGATGTTGTTGCGCCTTCGACTTCGCTGAGGTCGTTGAGCTTGGCGTAGCCAGCAGCAGCAATGTAGAAGTCTGTTGCCGTCTCTCCGATTGTTGCCGAGTAGGTGTAGAGGGCGAATGCGTATGTTGTTGCTGTGCCGGAAACACCATCGTTGTCATTCCAGTTCGCCTGACCGCCATTGTTTGAGGTGAGGGAACCTGATGTGCGTGTTGCCTTCTCTGCGAGAGTGTCCCAGTTCTTGTAGATGCTTTCGCCGTCAACTGTCGAGCCGGAGACATAGGTGTTGTAGGTTGCCTGGTCTACAATCAGATAGACTGCCGTGACATTTTTGCCAGCGCTTGTGGTAGTCCATGCGCCAGTGGCATCCTTGGCAGTCTTCATGGAGCCAGACTTCCAAGAGACGGCTACAGCCTGCGTTGTTGCCGCCGCCATGACTGCGACAACGAGAAATGCGAGAATCTTCTTCATTGTTGTTTTCCTCGGATTGTTGAAAATTGTAAGAGTTAGTTGCTCTTTGCCAGAGGGCTTGGGAAGATGAGACCAGCACCAGGAGTACCGCGATGGAAAACGAATCCCTTGCCGGGGTCGAGGACTTCCGCATTCTTGCAGTCTGCGGCATGGAACTCCCAGTCATCAAATGCCGATGTAAGATACCAGCCTTCCACGACCTCCTCGCCCTGGTCTTCAGCGGCCTGAGCAGCATCCGCAGCGCTGAGGTATGCGGCTTCGTAGAGCTTCGTGCCGCCGTTCCAGATGGAGATGTAGTCGCCGCCGCAGTCGTAAGAATCATTGACCTTGAGTTCGCCGAGGGTGATTTGCTTGGCGGTCGTGTTGGCGGTGATGTTGAAGTTGCCGAAGCCGGTGAACTCCTCGGACTGCGCCTGAACCTGACCGGAATAGACGAGGGCTGCACTAGGAGTGCCACGATGGAAAACAATCCCTTTGCCCTTGGCGAGAACATCTGCGTTCTTGCAGTCTGCGGCGTGGAACTCCCAGTCATCAAATGCCGATGTGAGATACCAGCCTTCTACAACCTCCTCGCCCTGGTCTTCAGCGGCCTGTGCGGCGTCTGCGGCGCTGAGGTATGCGGCTTCGTAGAGCTTTGTGCCGCCATTCCAAACGGAGATGTAGTCGCCGCCACAGTCATAGGCGTTGTTAACCTTGATGTCGGCAAGTGTGAAGGTTTCGCCGTTGATGGGTTCAAAGGTGATGGCAGTGAGGTTGAAGTTGCCATAGCCATTAAACGCTTGGTATCCGACGATGTTGGCGGATTCGACACTAGTGGCAGCCAACGCGGCACCGGCTACCGCCATCCCGGTTATTGTAACTAACCATTTATTCATTGTTTTTCCTTTCAGCAATTCCACATGGAATCGCCAGTAAAAAAACTTGACAATCCTTAGGGCACTCGCCCTTTGGGAATCCATATTCGTAAACTCAACTTCTGCAACTTCCGCCACATCCGCCAAGTCTCTCTGCCTCACTTTCCGCTGCTGGCACCCGCCCTCAACATCAAGTTTGGCTGATGGTCATTTCCAGAACAACCAAGCGCCATTCCAAGCTTTCACCCGTAACAGAGCCTTTCAGATTACTCCGAATTTGACGCGTTTATTTTATCCCATGGGAAGATCTTTGTCAAGCCTTTTTTTCTGACTAGACCAATCTGTTTCCCCTGCGCCGCCACATTCGAGGCTTTATAAGTTAAACTAAGAATGAACTAAAAATCGCTTGCGGCGGGTCGGGACGCCCCGCCCGGCCTTATTTGGGGCGCCACTGGCTGGCACCCGAACTTCCAACACACGAGGATCAACTATGCATGACCTATTCACACTATGGCCTGACTTTACCAACCGTTACGAGGCTTCACAGGCCAGCCTCCGAACATACCGACAGAAATTCGACGTTTTCCTGAAATGGCTTGCTGGGCGCAACGCCAACTCCAGCGCGCCAATCCAAGCCATGGAGGATGTCACGAGGGAACTCGCGGAGGACTATGCGCGCTTTATTTTCCGTCGCAAGTCCACAGCTAGAAAAGACATTGACAACCTGCGGCGCCTTTGGGAGGTGCTATTGCCAGACCTGGAGCGCAACCCATGGAAAATCGGGCTGCACCTCAGGACTCCGCCGACGCCCAAGCCGTGCAACTACCGCCCGCTTTCACTTGACGAGGCGCGGCGATTTGTGCGCGCTTCGCTTGAAGCCGCCGAAAAATGCGACCCGTCGTCGCCCAATCGCGACGCGCGCTTCGCAACCGGGCGCGGCAAATTCGAGGACATTGCCGACGCAGCGGTGTTCGCCTGGCATTATGGGATGCGCATGGGGTCCCTTGCGTCGCTCGATTGGAAGGAGCTTGCCACATGGCGTCGAGGCTACTTCCTGCATGTCCCGCCCAAGACGCGCTTTTCAAAACCTTGGCCGCTTGAGATACCGGTTGTCAAGGAGGTCGCAGAGGTGCTTGCGGCCCGCCAGTCTCAGCGCAATGACAAGCGGAAGTCCGCGGCGCCCTCGCCGCTCTTCCCATTCCTAACGGAGGAGTACCGGCGCTCACAGCCCAACCTGGCGACGTCGGTCAAGGGGCTTTTCAAGTGTGCCGGAATCCGCGACACCCACAAGGGACGGGCGCAGATGCACTCGTTCCGCGCCAGTTTCATAACGCAAATGGACGAGGCGGGGGTGCCGACAGGCATAACGGACTGCATAACCGGGCACGCCGCGCGGAGCGTCCACGACCTTTATTCCCATGCGAGGCCGCAGGCATTGCGCAAGTGGCTTGACAAGGCCATTCCAAACCTGCATGAATAGGGGCGTTATTAGCGACTGACGCTGGCGGGGCTACGCGCGACTTAGGCGTCCCGGTCGCCGAGTCCCGCCTCTCCCAACACCGTGCCATCCCGCCCCGCAACTACTAAATGGTTAGTTACAATAACCGGGATGGCGGTAGCCGGTGCCGCGTTGGCTGCCACTAGTGTCGAATCCGCCAACGTCGTCGGTTACGATAAATCCTTAACGGGCGGCGCAGCAAATACTTTCGCGGGAGCCCCTTTCCTAGCTGTTGGCTACAACACCGTTGACATCCAGTCAATCCAGATTCCCGGTGCGGAGTGGGATGGCATAACCTTCACAATTTGGGAGGGCATCCCCTCAGTACGAGAAAACTCTGAATTCACCTATTATGATGCCTCCAACGATCCAAATGGGGAAGCAACCGTAGCATACTGGGGCGATGAAGAAGCCAATCCCGCAACGTATTCAATTGAATCAGGTCAAGGTATTGTCCTAGGTGGTGCCGAGGGATATAATATTCAATTTGCGGGGCAAGTGCCAGATGCAGATGTTGCTTTAACGGGTGGAGAGGCCAACACCTTTTGCGGGAATCCATTCCCATCCGCGATCGACATCCAATCAATCCAGATTCCTGGTGCGGAGTGGGATGGTGTAACTTTTACGGTTTGGGAAGGGATTCCAACTGTTCGTGCGGGTTCTGAATTCACCTATTATGATGCCTCCAACGATCCCAATGGGGAAGCAACCGTAGCATACTGGGGCGATGAAGAAGCCAATCCCGTGACGTATTCAATTAATCCTGGTGAAGGCTTTGTCCTTGGCGGAGCGGAAGGATACGAAATCACAATTTCCAAGCCATACTCGCTGTAATAATCTAATCCAATTCTGGAGTCAACAATGAAGAAACTGCTCACATTTCTCACTGCTGCGGCCATCGGGGCCGCCACCCAGGCAGCAACGGTCGGTTGGTCGATTGGCAAGACCGATGCCTCCTACAAAGGGGATGCCTACCAAATATTCGTCATCGGCCAGAATGGTGTAACGTCGGCTGATGCTGTCAAGCTTTTGCTTGACGCCGGAACTGATGTTAGCGACAAGGCCTTTGGCACCGGGGTACTTACTACTGCCAATGGCGGCGTTACTGTTAACGCAGGATCAAGCGGCAAGACGCTGGGCGAGGGAACCTACACGGCGTTTTTCGTGGTTTATGATAGTGCCACACCAACTGCGGGAACATCCAAATACGTTATCCTTGACAATGTCGGATCAGAAACCGTCGCAGCGACTACGGCGACATTTTCTTTCAAGGGCAAGGATCAGTCTGCGGTCGTAGCAGATTCGAGCAACTGGTCTTCCTTCGGGCCGGTTCCGGAGCCCACGACGGCGGCTCTTCTCGCCCTTGGCCTCGCGGCCTTCGGCCTGAAGCGCAAGGTCGCCTAAGGCATCATCAACAACAACCGGACGCCTACATCGCGTCCACAAAGGCAAGCCGCGCATCACGCGGCTTGCCTTGTCATTTGCGCGCGAAGCGAACGGCGGGCGCGCGGAAGCGCGCCCCTCCCGTAGTGCCGCGCCCTGACATGGTGCATAAGGGGACACACATGCCATGCGCGCACCATAACCCCGCCGCGCCCGGCAACCGATGTGGCGACGACGCCCCCGTCGTCGCTCGTCGCAGACGCCACAGGCGCCATCTCACCCCTACTTGTCTCCGGGCGCTGGGGGATCCTCGCGGCCCTGTGCGGCCTTGCGGCGCTGCTCATCCTCCCAAACCGCGCGCTGGATGTCGTTCGTCGGCGGCGGCGCCCAGCCCTGGCGGACGGCGTTCCGATAGGATATCTTCGACCCCTTTCTAACGCCACACTTTGCAAAAAGCGGCGCCAACTGCGAGATCGTTACCATGTTCACGCCCTTCGAGTTTATTGCATCCAACTCCTCGAGTGTGAAAATGGGCTGCACAAGGCTGTTGGAAGATGGGGAGTAGCCAGCCCCGCCGACAAAGCAGATGGCGCGCCACAGCTCACGTTCGAGCCGCCGCGCGTATTCAGCTGCGCCCTGCCGCAGGATGGAGCCGCTGTTTACCGTAGCCCTGCGCTCCTCCGGGTAAATCGCCAGGACAGGCGCCTCCTCGGATCCATCTGTCACCTCGATTAAGGCAAGGATGTCCCCGGCCTCCGGCTTCTCCCTTACCGCCATTACGCCGATCTTGAACTTCCCAAGGAAGTCCGAGGCGACCTTTTCAGGAATATCGTCATCATTTTTGCGGCAATCAAGAATGCAAAAGCGCGGACCCTGCGGTTCGACCTCGATCATGCCGCCCTGGAACTCCATTATCCTCTGCCGCCGGATAGCCTTGTCCTCCTCGGTGAGTTCCGAAACCGGCTTGCCCATTACCGGGTCTATGGCGTCGCCAGTCGCCGCCAGCGCCGATGACGCCAAAACAAGAAAAAACGCAATCCTTACCATGGCCTCCACCCTTCACTCCTCCTCGGACAGGCCAAGCCGCTCCCTCAACCCCATTTGGAGTTTCAGGGCTGTATAGCCGCTTTCCTGTAGCAACCCGTTGTATGTCTCGTAGAAGTCGCGCGCCTCGTCAGTGCGCCCCTCCTCAAGCATCGACACAATCTTCCTAATGCCGTCCCGCTTCATCTTGCGCTCCTGCCGCGCCATTGACGCCACCTCCGTCACGAAGTCCTCGTAGGTTCCGCCCTGCTCCATGTAGGCCAGGATTTCAGCCTTCATTTGGGCGACGGCCTCCTTCTTGGCCTTGACTTCATCGGTATCGTCATCGTATATATCGACAGGCTTGTGCAGGGCGTCCAGGATGTCTTCATCCGAGTGCCGCATCATAAGGCCCGGGGCGAACGAGCCACCCTCCACGGAAAGGCCGACAAGCTGATTTTCGACGGGATTGTCGAAAACCTTGGGCTTGGAGATGTCGGTGAAATTGCCCTCGCTGTCGAAACGGTAGAGAACCCCCTTGACCTTCAGCGAGGCAGTCCTGCCCTCCGGGGGGAGCTTGAAACGAAACTCCGTGCCGTCCGGGAGCCTGTAGTAGCCGGGACGCCCGGCGGGGACAATGCGCTGCGGCTCCGGCGGCACATCGGCGACTTCGGAGGGAACTTCGGGGGGGACGGACTTCAGCGGCTCCGCGTCTGCGGCGGTGGCGCGCTTGAGCTCGTCCGCAGCGGCCTGCACTACCACTTCGGCTGGGGCGCCTTCGCCAGTCTCCTCTGGGGGAGGGACGCGCTTTCGCGCGTCCGCGACAAGCATCCACGCCACGATGGCCGCCAGCATGGCGGCTGCGCCAGCCACTCCCAACATGGCGGCCCGCCGTGAGGTGCGGCCCATTAGTTTGCCCGCTGGTAGACCGTGCCCCGTCCTTTTTTTAGTAACGATTGGCATTTCAGTTGTATCGTCTTATCGTCACGTCATATTCGCGCGGGGAGGGTCGTGCAGAAGCGCGTCCCTCCCGGGGAAATGCGTCTTCGACAGCATTGCCCCGACAACCTTGCGCCGCAAAAAAAGGCCGCGCCACGCGGCGCGGCCCTTGCCGAATTGCGGGCGATTACGCCCATGATACGACAATTAGGCGACCTTGCGCTTCAGGCCGAAGGCCGCGAGGCCAAGGGCGAGAAGAGCCGCCGTCGTGGGTTCCGGAACAGCCTGCCAGCCGCCGCTAATGGCCGATGCATTGGCTGAAACCGAAACATTAGTTGTTCTTGTCGTCTTGCTGGCGACGGCACTAGCGATGTAGTTCTTCGGCGAGGCCGCGTTGTCATAGACAAGGACAAACCAATTGAAGGAACTGTTGTCCGGCGCAGTCACGCCAGAAGCGGTGGCAGTCGCGCCGACCTTACCATTGTTGGCGCTAGGATCGATTGCTGTAGTGCCGGAAGCATACGCCGAGACATCCTTGCCCGCCTTGGCTAGGTCGATGATGTCATCATAGGTCTTCTCTCCCATGGCAGAGGAGCCGACGATGAAGATGTAGCCGGCACCAGCGCTTGAGATGGCCACAGAGGTGTCAAACCCAAGGTTCGACATTCCCCAGCCCACCGAGACGGCCTGCGCCATTGTCCCGACGACAACGGCGGAGAGGAGAATTGCGAGTTTTTTCATTGTTGTTGTTCCTTTGTTGAGGTAGGTTGTGGAGAATTAGAGCGTGTAGGGCTTCGCGATGGTCGCAGTAATGCAGTCGAGGTTCTCAATCAGGAACCCTTCGCTAGGAGCAAATGTGCGGACTGCGGGATCGCTGTTCTCGTCAAGCCACTGATAGGTGCCGCCGACATCCGTATAGTAGTACGATTCGGCGGTATAGCCATCGGCATCGACAACCTGAAGGCAGTTATCCATTATGTAATACTGCCCACCATCGTCAAGGGTGATATCGTTGATGCTGATAGTCTGCGGGAAAGGGTTGCCCATCCAGTTGTAGCCATCGACGCCGTTGTCGCCATTTGAGACGTCAGATTCGGGCACCTGACCGGTAATCTTAACCTTAATGCTGTCGAGGTTTTCGATTAGGAAGCCTTCGCCGGGAGCAAATGTGCGGTCAGCAGAATCGCTATTTTCGTCAAGCCACTGATAGGCACCGCCGACATCCGTATAGTAGTATGATTCGGCGGTGTAGCCATCGGCATCGACAACCTGAAGGCAGTTGTCCATGATGTAGTATTGCCCACCGTCATCAAGGGTGATTTGGTTGATGGAAATGTTGCCGCCGCCGACTGCGTCAAAAGTGCCACAAGTCCAGTTGTAACCATCGACGCCATCTTCACGTGCAGTATAACCGACGACGTTGGCGGATTCGACACTAGTGGCAGCCAACGCGGCACCGGCTACCGCCATCCCGGTTATTGTAACTAACCATTTAGTAGTTATTTGGTGACTCGGGGTATTGACAATCGAGCCTTTTCGGCGTAGACTATTAACAACTGAAGGGAGACACCCTTCACTATGGTAAACACATGCGGCTCACGAAGGGCCACCCTTCAAATGGAGGTACACACATGAGGCGGGCGAGAGTAAAGGTTGACGGCGAGGCATACTACCACGTGATGAGCAGGTGCGCGTTGCAGAAGTACCTTCTGGGTGGCGCGGAGGTCAAGGAGATGTTCC
>JAFWPM010000145.1 GCA_017509565.1 Kiritimatiellia bacterium
CACCCAGCAGGTACTTCTGCAACGCGCACCTGCTCATCACGTGGTAGTATGCCTCGCCGTCAACCTTTACTCTCGCCCGCCTCATGTGTTATTGCCTCCATTTGAAGGGTGGCCCTTCGTGAGCCGCATGTGTTTACCATACCATAATGAAGGGTGTCTCCCTTCAATTGTTAATAGTTTACGCCGGAAAGGCGCGGTTGTCAATAACTTTTGCGCCATTGCGACATGGTCACGCCAGTACGCGCCTTGAAGACGCGCTTGAAGTGGCGCGGCGACTCGTATCCGACGAGTTCCGGAACGGCCTCGACCGGGGTGTCCCCGGCCAGCATTTTCTGCGCGGCCGCCACCTTCGCTTCGGCGATTTCGTCGGTCACCGTGATTCCGTACACCTTCCGGTAGCCGATCTGGAGCGTCCTCGGCGAGCAGCACAGGGCTTTCGCGAGCGAGGCTACTGAAATGCGCTCCAGGGCGTGGGCGGCGATGTATTCGCGCGCCCGCACGGCTCGCATTGCGTGTCCGTGCGTATCAGATGTGGACATTCTCCGCACCACGATGCGCCGTACGCCGAACGTCTGGCGATGATGAAGCCCAACGCCCTTCTGGTCAACACCTCGCGTGGCGGCGTTGTGGACGAGGAGGCGCTCGCCGACGCCCTCGACCGCGGCGTCATCGCCGGTGCGGCGCTCGACGTCATGGCGGCCGAGCCGCCCGACGTGAACAGCCGCCTCCTGCAGCACCCGAAGTGCATCGTCACGCCCCACATCGCCGCATTCTCCTGCGACTTCGAGAAGAACTTCTTCGACTATTCGGTCAAGAAGTTGAAGCAGATCTGCGACGAACTCGACAAAGACTAGCGTAGTGAAATGACGGTCGCTTTTTGCGGGTCGTCAAGATAGATGCGCAGGTAGTCCGGAGCCATCCAGCCGGCGCCGCCAGTCGATGTGTTTTCCAGAAGTAGCTCGTTGTTGGTTGACATGACGGCCCCGCGCGGAATCGGAATGTCATGCTCCATGCCGGCGGCGAACTCCCCAAGCGGTCTCCCGTTCAACGTGATCCCAGCCTTGTGTCCATCGCCATCCACGTTCAGCATCATGAACTTCAGTCGCCAGCGGCAATCCTCCCCCATGGCGTATTCCGGGATGTCGAAGCGAAGCGTCTCGTGCGTGAATGACAATCCGGAATCGGCACGGTAGAATGCGCGCGGTCCGTCAAGCCAGTTGCCACCGGCGAGGTAGTAGGAGTATCGTGGGATTCCAGCGGGTGGGTTGTAGGTGTTCTGGTTTGCGTTCTCGCCGCCAAACTCTTGCCACCCGCCATCCGCGAGGCCATATTGGATTGAGCCGCCGAACCCCACGGCGTCGAACTCGAATGCGGAGGCACCGGAGTCGGTTCTGATGATTGCGAGCGTGTTCGTCGCGCCTCCGACGAGGAGTTCGGGTTTGACAAACCAGACAGCCGTTCCCCCGGCGGCAATTTCACGGGTGCCAACGGGTGTCCCATTGACCGAGGCCGCCAGCATGGCGGGCGACGATGCGGACGCAGCCTTTACATGGAGAAACTGCGGCATCTGCGCCTCTCCAAAAGTGTCGAGCGGGAAAAGGAACGTTGCCGACGCACCGGCCGCGAAGTTCGTCTGGAGCATCCAGTGGTCCTCGTCCACCACGACTGTCGAAGTGGCGCCGCTGCCGTTGAATTCACGGGAGGCGCCGTCCTCCACGCCAACGCGCCACAAGTCCGTCCTAGGCCAGGCTACGGCTTCGCGCATCTCCGCCATCGAGAGCGCGTTGGTCCAAACCGCCACGCTCTGGAAGCATCCGCGAAACACGGACTTCATGTCGCGCCCGCTGGTAGGGGAGTACTCCCGTGTGTCGTTCCCGGAGTCGTAGAGCCTGGCTCCAAGCAGAGCCACGTCGCTTGCGGCTGGATAGAAGAACTTTCCAGCTGGCGCATTGACCGTGTACAGGGTCGTCTGCATGCTCGCCAGGTCGGAATCGACTCCCCCGCCCCAGAGATTTCCGCCGCGCGAGACGAGAATTGTCAGGTTCGTTCCACCCCGCACTGAAACCACGATGTCGTTCCAATCGCCAAGCGCGACCTTGCAGGCGGTACTAGGCCATATTCCAGAATCCCCCGAGCAGCCAATCCGGAGCTGCGAAAAAACATTGGTCGCACCGCTTACGAAGTTTGTAGTCAGGTTCGCCGTCATGGATATCTCGAATCCTGAGGCTTTGGACGTGCCGGCATCCCAGCCCAGGCTGACGAACGAGCATGGGTATGACAGCTGGTCGAGGTCGGGCCGGATGCGGACGGCGAACGCGAAGTCTTCGCGGTTTGCAAGCGCGTTACGCACAGCCGTCGGGAGCTTGACGTATTCGGGCTTGAGCGTTCCGGCTCCGGTGGCGGGGTCGGTCACCGTGACCTTTTGTGCGAAACGGACGCATTGAAGGACGCGGTCCACGCCCCTGTATGGCAAGCGCACGGGCATGTTGGTAAACGCGCTGCCCTTGGTGAGTGCACCGCTGCTGAAGTTTGCACCGTGTGTCGTCAGCCTGTTCAGTGAGTCGCTGACTTCCTGGAAGCCGATAGTGCCGTTGTCGTTGTAGTCAACGCCAATCCCGCGCGCCCAAAACAGGGCGTTGGAATAGACGTCGGCGTGCGAAATGCCGGCAATCGCCACGCAGAGCGCGGCTATGCGAAATGCGCGGGCGGCGACGGTGTCCGAGCTGAAGTGCATGATGCTTGGTGTATTCATGGTGACTTCCTTCCTTGTTCTTGTGGTGGGTAAGAGTAAAAGTCAAAAGGGTGCAAGTCGATGGTGTTAGTCGGTGGGCGGCACAAATGCGCCGCCTTCGAAGTAGATTGGCGACCCTGAGAGCGGAACAATGTATTCGCTGGGAGATGTGCGCACGGGCGCGAGTTTGCGGCCGGTATAGTCGCGGAATGAGATTTTGGGTGCAGTAACCTCGAATTGAAGCGCGCGCTTTCCAGCGGTACCGGTCGTCCAAAGAATTCCGGCCCTCGTGCCATCGGGGCGCGTCCACTGCGGGAAGAAGAACTCGCCTTTGGCGTCGCGCCATGGCCCAGGCGTCTGCACCGACCCGGCGGGGCGGGCAAGGATGAAGTTGCGGTAGGCTCCCCAGGCTGGCTTCGGTGTGAAGTTCTGGTGCGTAAGCCCGAAATGGTGCTCGCCGTAGAAGGGGTCTCTCTCCGGCGAGCGGAACTCGTACCAGAAATACTGCTCGACGCCCTCGGCGAAGGCGATCGCCATCGAGCGGGCGAGGTAGCGCGCCTGGCCGTCCTCGCCGACGGAACTCTGGCCGGGATGCGTCCCAGAGACGATGATGCAGCCATTCGTCCCGCCGCCCAGGCGCGTCACGCTCGCTACGACACCTTCGCGGCCCTTCGCATCGCGCTGGGTGAGGAGCGGAATGAACTCGTCGCCTTCCAGCAGTAGTCGCGGCGTCTGGTAGCGGTAGGCCTTCTCGCCGGCGGGGTCGCCCCTGTAGCCGGCGGCGAGGGCGGCCGGCGTCGGAAACGCGCCGCCTTCAAGGGGCTTGGCCGCGTCCGGCCACATGGAGCCGTCGATGTGCAGCGACTCGCGTGCAGCGCGCCCAACCGCAAGGGCGGGGCCGTCCTCTATCTGGAATACGCCGGGGGCCGTCTCGCGGGAGGGATACCACATAGGCATGCCGCCGAGAACGGCCAGGACTCCGCCATGCTCGACGAACGCCCTCACGTCGTCGAAGGAGTCAGCAGGGAAACTTTCGTCGAAGGGATAGACCACCAGATCGACGTCACCGGCGGCAAGGCGCTCCTGCAGCCGCGCGCCAAGGCATGTCTCGGCGGTTGATCCGGGCGGAAGCCCCTCTTCAAGGGCTTCGGCAACGCCACCGGCGACGGAGGAGGAGGCTGCAAAGACGGCCCGCCACGCCCCTTGTCCGGGCCTGGCGATTTTCAGTCCGGCTAGGAGGACGCTCATGTCTGGTACACGCGCGTCGTGCGTCGGCCATCCGAGTTCCGTAATGAGGACTGGCTTTCCGGCGTCGCCATGCCTCGCCATGAGGTCGCGGAGGCTCTCCAGTTCGCCAGGGACGTAGCCCTCCGGCGCGCGCGGGTGACAGTAGGGATGCACGTTCACCGCGTCGAAGAAAGGGGCGCCGCCGAGTTCGTAGATGCGACCGAGATAGTCCAGCGCGACTCCGGCCGTGCCGCTGAAGAGGACGCGGACGTTGGGGTTTGCGCGCTTGGCCGCGGTGTAGGCGGCGCGGAGTATGCCCAAATAGCGCTCCGGGGTGCATTCGCGCAAGAGGTTCACCTCGTTCCACACCTCGATGTCAGGGACGCGCTCGCCGTAGCGGGCGACGACGGCCTCGACGAAGTGCCCATATTCTTCAAGATGCTCCCAAGCAGGTCTGGCCCATGCTGGCGGCAAATCGACGATGGGCAGGATCGTCAGCCCCTGCGCGGCGGTTTCCGCGAAGAGGGCGTCGTAGAAGGAGAAGTCGAAGGGCGCGTCGGGCGTTTTCTGGACGGATGCCCACTGGAGGCCGAACCGGACGCGGCTGATGCCGGCCGAGGCGATACGGCGGCATTCCTCCTGGCGCTCCGCCGAGTCCTTCAGCCAAAGCAGGTGCGCATTCACGCCGTATGGCGACGGCGGCGCGATGCCGGACGCTGCGGCGTTGGCCGCCAGCGCCGCGACAATGGCAAACGAGAGGATGGAAAATCTCAAAGGCATGGTCAACATTATACACCACGCCAAGATCAAAAGTGATACTTTTTATGAAAGTTTTTTAGCGCAGGTGGCTGCTCCGCCACTGCCGCATCGAAACGCCCATGCGCAGGCGGAAGAGCTTGCGGAGAGCTATGTCTGAGGAGAAACCGCATAAGGAAGCCACTGCGCCAATGGGGACATCGGGCCGCGAGAGGAGCGAAAGGGCGTTCTCCAGGCGGACGTCAAGGATTTCCTTGAGGACGGAGCGCCCCATTGCCTCCCGAAAGCGGCGCTCGAAGAGGTTGCGGGAGCCGGGGAAGAGGTCGGCGAGGTCGGCTGCGGTGAGGCCGTTGCATGCCTTTTCGCGGATTATGTCAACAGCCTTGAGAATGTCCGGCTTTCGACGGCCGACCCCGCGCGTCGATTCAAGCCGCTCCACAAGCAGTGGGCCGAATGTAGCCACACGATTGCTTGCCGATAGCATCTTGGCGGCGAGGTATCCGGCTAGGTCGAAGTCCAGCCGAACGGATGAAAAACGCGGGCAGGGGTTCCCTCCCGCAGGCGGCCACAAGGCATCTACGCCGACGAGGGTCGCCGTTCGCGGCACCGGACGGATGGCAATCCTGAAGGCCTGCATCGCTTCGCGGGCCGCCGGGTCGTTAACGGCAAAGACGGCGCAATGCAGGGGAAGCGACGAAATCCATCGGGCAAGGCGAGTGATCCGCGCGTCTTCGCCCTCGCCGGCCTTGTATGGGAATACGGCACACGGCTTACCAACCTCCCGGCACAGGGCGCGGAATGCCGAAACCCGCTCGCGCGCCCACTGGCGCAGCTCGAAGAAACCGATGACGGCGTATGAAGGCGGCAGTCCAATCGACAGTTCGCGGAAGGCCCTGCTGGCAACGGCGGCGTTGTCGCAAACGACGGTGCGCGCGCCATGCCAGGGAAGCCGCCCCGTGGGATCGAGGTAAATTACGGGGATGTCGCCGAAAAGGCGCGGCGGCAGTTCGTGATGGCCGTCCGAGCAGTCGTCGATGCATCCAACGGGGCGGAGGCGCGCGAGGATGGTTGGCAGGGCGGAAGGCCGGAAGTCATCGCAGGAAAGCGTCCTGACATTCCACACACACGCCTTCGCGAAGCGGAGAACGCCATTCAGCTGCCTTTGCCGCTTTTCCTTGATGGCAAGGGAGGCATAGTCGATGTAGAGAACCGTCGCGGCCATTCATAACCCCTGGCCGTATTGATATTTGCAATTGATGAACAAAGCACAATCATTCTACCACACCATTACCGGCGGCGCAAGGCCAGCAGGGCGCGAAACGGTGAATGGCGGGGAATAAATGTGGTCGAGGAAAATTGACTGGTTAGCCCAGACATTTATTGCAATAAATGGCAAGGAGCCTATGACGCGACGAGGGCTATGCCGACGGTAACCCAAGAAATACCAGTGCGAATGGCGAAGAAAAGCGTCAAATTGACTTTGAATCGGCGAAATGGGATAATGGAAGGCAACAAAGGCACGTGACTTCCGTGTTCCGTGGTTTGAAAGGCGCGTATCCATCGGCGCGGTGATTTCGATGAGCGACCCGACCGTCTGTGAGCTTGCGGGCGACTGCGGCATGGACTTCTGCTGGATCGACGCCGAGCACTGCCCGATGACGATCGAGACCGTGCGCGACCACCTGCTTGCCCTCAGGGGCACGGGCTGCGCAGGCTTCGTGCGCGTCCGCGAATGCGACCCGATGCTCATCAAGCCCTATCTCGACCTCGCGCCGGACGGCATCATCTGCCCGATGGTCAACACGCCGGAGCAGGCGGAGGCGGCCGTCGCCGCCTGCCGCTACCCGCCGCTCGGCATTCGCGGCTGGGGGCCCAGGCGCGGCATCGGCTACGGCGGCCTTGCCGCGCAGGACTACATCAGGGAAAGCGCGCACTTCCCGCTCGTCATCTGCCAGATCGAGCACATCGACGCCGTGCGGAACCTGGACAAGATTCTCAAGGTGCCGGGCGTGGATTCCTTCGCCATCGGCCTGATGGACCTTTCCGGATCAATGGGGCTGCTCACGCAGACCGACCACCCGGAGGTCAACAAGGTGATCGACGAAATCTGCGCCAAAGTGAAGAAAGCCTGAAAAATTCTCGGCACCGCCTCCTCCAACTTCCCGCGCTGGAAGGCGCGCGGCGTGGACTGGTTCACTTGAATGGGCGACTGGAACGCCCTTGCCGCCGGTTTCCGGGCCCACAGGGCCGAATGCGACAAGGCGTAGGGTCGGTGGCGGCGACCAGGCGCCCTGTCGCTCGCCGTCACCTTGCCCTGAGGAGCCAGGCGAAGAGGTTGCGGAGGAGCAGGGCGTTGCCGGCCTCGCCGATGCGGAACGGCTGGAAGGCCATGGGGTCGGCCATGACGGCGACGCGGCCGCGCCCGACGTCGCCGGCGGCGAGGACGGGCGCGCCGGGCTTCGTGGAGGTCGCCGGGAGCGAGACGACGGGCACGAGCGGCGAACCTTTTTCCAGCGCGAGCGGCACGAGCGCGAAGAGCTGGACGCTGCCCACGCCTTCCGCGATCGGATGCGCGGCAAGGTTGGAGGTGAGTATCTGGCGCGGGTCGCCGAAGCCGTGCGAGGTTTCGTCGCGCGCGACGGCGCCGCCGAACGGCACTTCGACGCCCCACGCCTCCTTGCCCAGCAACGAGAACCGCGCATTGGCGCAGACGGAGCGTCCGGCGTAGATGTCGCCGAAGAGCGCCCCGCCATCCTCCACGTATTGCCTTAGCATCGCGCGGAATTCGGGTTTGTTGAATAGCGGCTCCCAGTAGCCGAGCGAATCGCCTTCGGTGACGACGACCGCCGAGTATTTTGCGAGAAGTTCCGGCGTCCAGTCTCGGGGCGGGACGGCGTCGGCCTCCGCGCCGAATTCGCGCACGGCTTCGACGAGGTGCGGGAAGAGGTGGACGCCGGTTGGCGAGCTGTGCGCGGAGGCGTCGTCGTCGAGCGCGAAGAGGACGCGCTTCGCGCCCGGCGCGGGACGGCCGAAGTCCATGAGGTCGCGGACGCGCTCGATCTCCGCCTCCGTTTCCGACGGGAGCGCGAGGTCGGGCGGCGGCTCGCCGGGTGCGAGAAGCATGCAGGCGGCGACGCCCTGAGAGCCTTCGAGGGCCGTGGCGAGGCGGCCGTCGTCCGTGCGGGCGAAATCGCCTTCGAGCGGCACGACGCTCCAGTCGCGGCACTCCTCCGGGAGCGTCACGCGGCAGGACTGGTCGAGGCCGCCCCAGTTCTGGAGGTAGAGGATCTTGCGGCGCGCGTCGCCGACGAGCAGGCGCTCGACGCACGGGAACTCGGCGGATGGGGCGATTTCGACGTCCAGTTCCGGCGGTGGCAGGATGGGAGCGAGGCGTTCGGCGAGCGCCTCCATGCCGAGGCCCGGCTCCAGCACGACGACGCGGCCGGCGCCGGTGTCGCCCAACGCGGCGAAGGCGGCGAGGCCGCTGTCTCGGTAGCGGGAGAAGGTCTTGCCGAGACTGCCGGGCGTGAGGACGAGCGTCCCGCCGCCACGCACGTAGTCCATCGCGGCCGCGGCGGTTTCGTCGGCCACGCACCAGACGTCGGGCGCGACGACGACGGGGTAGTCGGCCGCGTCGCGGCGGAAGCGCTCCTCGCCCAGCACGTCGTAGCGGTGGCCGGTGAACTCCAGCGCGCCCGCCCAGTCCATGAGTTCGTGGTGGCGGTTCTCCTGCGAGGCGGGGAGGCCGACGCCGGCGAGGTAGCCGTAGAGGAAGGCGACGCGCTCCTTGCGGAACCGCACGGCGGGCAGCATCACGGACGCGGCCGCCTCCAGGCGCCGTGTCAGCGCCGCCTGCCAGAGCCGCAGCTTGTCGCCGGTCGTCCAGTGCCACACGATGTCGGCGCTGAAGCCGGAAGCGAGATAGCTCCAGAACTGCGACACGTATTGCTTCTCGCCGTAGGGGCCGGGCGCGCCGAACGTCTCCTGCGTGAGGATGTGGCAGCGCGGGTCGTCGTTCGGCGGGATCTTGTTTTCGCCGTCGTAGCGCAGCACGAGCGTGTTCGTGCCGCCGAACTCCAGCGCGGCGGTGACGTCGATCTGGAAGAGGCCGCCGACGCGGCCGAAGTAGCCGAGGTCCTTTCCGTTGAGGGCGGCGCCGAATGCGGCGGGGGCGCGCCCGGCGAGG
>JAFWPM010000146.1 GCA_017509565.1 Kiritimatiellia bacterium
CAGCCATCCCGCCAGCCCCAGGGCGACGCAAACGGCGCACAGGAGAATCTGGTAGAGGACGAGGTCGTATCCGCGGCGCTCGACGTACCCGACGGCGGCGCCCACGGAGACCCAGCTCAGACCAGCCGCGAAGAGAAGGAGAATGGCCTTTGTCATTGTTGATTCGTATGCCAGAAATCGATGTCGTTGATGAGGAATTGCATCGTATATTCTACATCAAGTGCGCTTCCGGATGCAATCGTCCCGCGCAGATTTTCGAAGTGGACGCCGCGGACCGGCGTTTCCGCGCTCCCCTTGACGACGATTGGCTTCGCCGCCTTGACCTTGATGTTCCGGAACGTGAAATGCCCGAAGTCGCGCAGGGCGATTCCCGGTTCGACGAGGATTTCCACGGGATTGCCCCAGCAGTCGATTTTCCAGTTTTCGAAGCGGATGTTTGCGGTGCGCAGACGCCCGCAATCCCCCTCGTCCAGATAGACGCGCGGCTGTTTCGAGACGATGGCGTTGCGTCCGCGGAAGACGATGTCGCGGAAGACGGCGTCGCGGATGGTGTCGTCCGACGGGCATCCGACGCGGACGCCCTGGCAGGGGCTGTCGAGGGCGCAGCGCTCGACCGTGACGTCCTCCGTCACGATCCGCTCCCCAACGGAGCCGCCTTGGCGTATCGCCCGCAGCACGATGCAGTCGTCGCCGGTCCGGAAACGCGAATCGCGGACGCGGACGCGGCGGCAGCCGTCCAGGTCGATGCCGTCGCTGTTGATCATCTTCTGCTCGCAGTCGATGGCGATGCCCGCGATGTCGATGTCCTCGCACAGGCGCAGCCACATCGTCCAGAGCGGGCAGTCCCGGAAGGCGACGCCCTCGATCCGGATGCCGCGGCACCCGCGCATGACGACCATGCGGGGGCGCGGATGGGGCGGCTTGGCCCACCATAGACCCCAGAGGGAAGAGGTATGGTCGAAAAAGGCGGGACCGTCGATGTGGATTGTCCCCTTGCCGGTGATGGCGACGTCTTCTGCGTTCTCCGCGAAGATGAGCGCTTTGCGCGTGATGGTGGGCGTCGTGGCCGAGTCGCCGTAGCGGTAGATCATGTCGGCGGGAATCGCGTCGTCGTAGTCCTCCGGCCGCGACCCTCCCAGAAGTTCCGCGCCTTCCGCGAGATGCAGTTCCACGCCGCTTTTGAGGTAGAGCGTCCCGCAGCGGTGGACGCCGGGAGAAACGACGACGCGACCGCCGCCGCGCGCCGCGGCTTCGTCGATCCTCGATTGGATCGCCTTGGTTTCAGAGTTCATTCGATTTCTCCTTCAAGCTCGCCCAGGTCCACGATGCCGGCGGAGTTTCCCCACGTCCCGAACCAGAGTCGTCCCGGAACGAACGGATCGGCGACGAGCGACATGATCTCGGGCTTGTCCAGACCTCCGCCTTTCACGTGTGCGCAGGCAAATGGCGCCGCCGGGTCGATAAGGAGCAGCCCCTCGCCTCCGAAACCGGGGTCGTGCCAGCGGGCGCTCCGCGAGGCGAGAGCGACGCGGCGACCTGTGGCAAAGGCGACGGCGGTGAGGTCGTTCCACGGTGCTTCGCAGTAGATGAGGCTCCACGTCGCGCCGCCGTCATCGGAGAGGAAGCACCCGCCATCGGGTCCCGTGCAACGCACGGCGACGGCCATGCGCGCTCCATTGACGGCAATGGCGGAAACGCTGGAGGCGAACTCGCCGATTGCCTCCCACGTTTCGCCTCCGTCGTCGCTGCGCAAGAGGCGCGACGGCGCGTCCTGCGAACCGTGAGTCCCGGCGTAGAGGGCACCGTCCGCCGACGCGAGAGCGCCCACTCGCCGCGCGTCGGGGAAGGCGTTCGGGTCCGCCCCACGCCAGGACACGCCGCCGTCGGCGGAAAGGAAAATCCCCTTGCCGTCGCACACGGCGGCGAGCATGACGTCTGCCGGAGCGCTTGCGGCGCGCACGCGTAGCGCCTGAAGATCGCGCGCGACGCCACCGGGCCAGCCGGCGGCGTCCGCGAGCGGAATCCATGTTTCGCCGCCGTCGTCGCTGCGGGCCGGAACGCTGCGCCCGCCGCCGCCCCAAGTGCCGAAAAACGCCCAGATGCGTTCCGGGTCGAGCGGCGACTGCGCAAGTGTCCAGCAGATGCCGGCCAATCCGCGCGGGACGCCGGCCATGCATCGCCGCCAAGTCCGTCCGGAGTCGTCTGTCTGCATCAACCCCACGTCGTAGAAGGCAACGCGGATGCGGTTCGGGACGAAACGGTCCGGGCGGATATCCGCCACGCAGAGGGTGTCAAGCCCCGTGCCGGCGATCTTCCCTGGTGGCACGTCCTCCGCCGTGTAGCGCTGTGCCCACGTCGCGCCGCCGTCTTCCGAGGCGTGGACGCCGCTCATGGTGCCAAAGACGATGTTGGACGGAAATGCGCGCGATACGTCGAGCGACACTACGGGAGATGACCAGAAGTCGCCCACCCAGCCGTGCGGCACCTTGCGGAGCTCGGCATCCCACGTTTCGCCGCCGTCGCGGCTATGGCAAAGGCCTTCGCGATACCAGACGCCTCCGAGCCATACTTCGTCGGGGTCATGCGGAGAAACGGCGATCGCCATGCGGCCCCAGGCGTCCATGGCCTCGCGGCCGTCGCTCATGCGCTGGAAGTCGGGCAGCGGCGCGGTTTTTCCCCACGTCTCTCCTCCGTCGTCGGAGCGCCAGACCGACGCCTCGCGCGGGAACGGCGCCGGGGCCGTTTCTCGCAAGGCGAGGTAGATACGCGACGGACTCGACGGCGCGACCGCCAAGTGCCTTGCGTCGAAGCTGCAAGGCAGCCCGACGCCAATCGGCCGCCAATGCACGCCTGCGTCGTCGGAGCGGAAGAGCCCCCGCGAAGTGGCGGCAACGAGGGAGTTTGAACGCAATTGGCATAAATCGAAAATCTCGACAGGTTCCGAATCATCGCCCCACCCGTTGTCGGCAACGACCATCCTCCACGATTCGCCGCCGTCGTCGGAGCGGTAAACGCGGCCTCGCGTCCCGGCGACGCGACTGCGCTCCTTTCCGTCGTGCGGGAGCCCGGTAGCGGCCCAGAGGCGGTTCGTGTCGTTTTCGTCCCAGACGATTTTCACGACCGGTGCGGAGTGGCCGTCGGGCGATGGCGCGGGGAGGCCGTTTGAGGCCTGATGCCAGTGGAGGCCGAGGTCGTCGGAGAGCATGACTCCCGCGTGGCCCCCTATGGCGAGGCGGTCCGGGTCTAACGGATGCTCGGCGACCGTCACGACTCCGGGGTTGCCAAGACCGGTGTTCCGGATTTCCCAATGGCGGCCGAAGTCTTCGGAGAAGAAGAAGCCTCCAACGTCGCATCCGGCGAGAATCCGCGCAGGGTCGTGGCGGCTCGCGACGACGCACTCCATGTCGCCGCCTCCGCCCGGGCCGACGACCACGATTCGCGCGGCGGCCGCCGAGGCGGTTGCAAGCGCAATTGCAACTGTCAAAAGGCCACGACTTCTCATTGCTCACCAATCGGCAAAGCCAATCTGGGCAGATACGCGCCAAGCCCTTTCAGCCTTGATTGAAGCGTCTTGACGTCAAAGCCCCGGACGTCGCCGCCGCTTTCCGCCGCCAATGCCGCGGCAGCGCCAGCGGCCTGTCCCGTTATGAAGCAGCCGGGCATGACCCGGATCGAGGCTTGCATCTTGCGGTCGGCCCCCAGACACCGCCCCGCCACCAATGCGTTCGAGAGAGTCTTCGGCGTCAGGGAGCGATAGGGGATGCCGTAGCTTTCGCCTTCCCCGTAACGGTATTTCGCGTTGTAGCCCTCCCACATCTTTCCGAATGCCTCCGCATCGGCCTTCGACGCATGCATGTCGATTGGATAGGCGTAGCGGCCGATTTCATCGGGGAATGTGGCGCGGGAGAGAAAGTCGCTTTCCGAGAGCGTGTAGTCGCAGACGAAACGGCGGGACTCCCGCACCCCCAGGCGTGGTGCCGTGCAGACAAGGGCCATCTTTTCGTAGCCCTTCAGGCACTCCCTGTAGTAGCGCCCGTATTCGGCCAGACGCCGCCGCGCGTCGAGCATGGCTTCGGTCAGCGAGCGTTCGTCCGTGGCGTCCGTCCCGAAGACATGCCCCACATTTCCGATTCCCACACCGGGGACACCGGGCATTTCCCCGATGAAGCCGGGAAGATGAAGATCCGGCACGGAGAAGATGCCGTCGGCTATGGCCTGCGGTAAGCCGGCCTGATCCGCGCCTGTCCGTTGGTTGAAGTCGATGCCCGACCAGATGGAGCAGAGCGTGGGCGGCTGGACCTCGCGGTCGCCATCCGTGCCGTATTCAAATGGCGCGCCTGCGAAGGCCAGCAGGTCGCCGTCGCCCGTGCAATCGACGAATACCCTGGCCCGAACGGCGAATAGCCCCCGCTTTGACGCCAGCACGGCGCAGGCGATTCGTCCGTCCTCGGTCACCGCATCGACCACGTTCGTGAAGAAGGAGAAGTCCACGCCGGCTTCGCGCACCGCCTCGTCGTAGAAGGACTTGAGCCGCTCCGGGTTTATGGGAACCCAGCCGTCGAATAGGTCGGCCGTTCCGGCGCAGGCCCGCTCGCGCACCTGCCGTCCGAAGCCGTCGGCCAGGAAGTTGACGCCGTCGGTGAACTGCGCGAAGGCCGGGACGAAGGCCGCCGTCGCCATTCCGCTAAAGGCGCCGGTGGATTCCGCCAGAAAGACCTTCGCGCCGCACTTGGCGGCGGTCACGGCGGCGGCGACGCCGGACGGCCCGCCCCCCGCGACGAAGACGTCCGCGTCGTGCGCGACTTCAAGGTCGCGAGCATAGCGGCACATCGCCATGTCGCTACCGCAGGACGATTGTCGTCGGGGCGACTGGGGCGAGCCAGAGCG
>JAFWPM010000147.1 GCA_017509565.1 Kiritimatiellia bacterium
GCGCGGAAGTCGATGCCGAAGTTCTTGGCTATTTCCTGGGTGATGGAATTGCCGGCGACGGGGATGGAACGGTAGAAGACCTTGCCGGACTCGACGAACACGAGGTTCGTCGAGCGCGCGCCGACGTCGAGGACCATCGTGCAGCCTTCCTGTCCCGCCTGGCCGGCGGCCGCGCAGTTGTAGATGGACAACGGCGCGACATCGACGACCTCGGGCTCCAGGCGGACGCCCTCGATGGAGTTCGTGAGGGCCACGATCCCGTCCGTCTTCGCGGCGACGATCATTGCGTTGCACTCGCCCATCTCGTCGGTGCCGATCATCTGGCTGTCCCATGTCAGCTCCTCAATCGGGAACGGGACATTCTGCTCGGCCTCGGACTGAATCATCGCGCGGAGCTTGTCCGGCGCGATGGCGGGGAACTTGACGAAGCGCGGGAACACCATCTGGCCGGAGACGGTCATCATGAGCGGGCCGGGCTTGATGCCGTTGGCCTTCATGAGGTCGCCCACCGCCGCGATGATGAACCCGGAGGGATCCATCTCGCTGTCGGGGTCGAGCCCGAGCGGCGCTATCCCGTAGCGCTGGAGGACCGGCTGCTTGCCGGAGGCGATCTTGAACTCGCCAAGGGTTATGTGCCCGGCGCCGATGTTCAGCGCCAAAATTCTGTCAGATGCCATCAGCGCACCGCCTCGTATTCGTCAATATGGGTAAGGCCGAAGGGGGTCTTCGAGCGGTCGAGCAGGTAGCCGGCGTGGCGCTCGACCTTCATCTTGCCGCCGTCAAGGCGCGTCCACCACGGGCTGCCCTTGCCCTGGCCCTCGGACTCCAGGGCGACCTGCTTGCCGTCGATTTCGATTTCGACGCCGAAGGCCACCGGGGTCCCGTACCGCAGGACGGTCGACGGGGCGAGCATCACGCAGGCGCCATGGTCGCCCTTGGCGATGTCAAGGTAGGTGACGGACGTGGTGTAGTAGTGGAAGGTCTTCTCGTCGTCGACGCTCATCACATGGAAGGTGAAGGTCGCGGAGTCGATCCAGTCGGGCATGGTCGTGTACTCGACCTCAAGCGCGGCCCAGCGTTTCCTCGTGCCGGAGGAGCGGCTCGGCCCCTTGACGCCGCCGTCGAAGCGCGGGGACGGGACGAGGCAGGAGTTGCCTGGCTTGGTCAGCTGGCGGACCTTAAGTACGACGCCAGACGCCTTGGCGGTCGCGGCGCTCGCCGCCGCGCCGCCCATGCGGGCCTGCGCGAATGCGTCGCCTGTTACGGCAATGGCCATGGTCGCCGCCGCGATGGCGGTCGCAAAGGCGCGTTTGTTGGACAACATCGTCATTCTCCCTTCGTGTGAAACAGTGAAATTTGCAAAAAGCGTGTCCGAATAATTGCGATTAGCATACCACAAAGGCAACACAAGTTCAAGTTTTTTTGATATGCGGGCCAGCGATGCGCGGGAGAGTGCCGCGCAGCCCAGCCGTCCGCGATATGGTATAATTTATGGCGAGGTTTTCACTATGCACCAGTTCAGAACTCATAATTGCGGAGAACTCCGCGCCGAAGACGCCGGGAAGACAGTCCGTCTCGCCGGCTGGGTGTTCCACAAGCGCGACCACGGCGGCATCCTTTTCATCGACCTGCGCGACCACTACGGCCGCACCCAGGTAGTCGTCCACCCCTCGCGCAAGTTCTTCGACGCCTGCGCCGAGACGAAGCTCGAAAGCGTGATAATCGTCACGGGCGAGGTCGTGCGCCGCGAGGAGGCCATGGTAAACGGCGACATCCCCACCGGTGAAATCGAACTCGTCGCCGAGGACGTCGTTTTCGAGTCGCCCGCCGAGACCACCCCGATATACCTTGCCGGCGAGGCCGACGAGGTCGGCCCGGAGGACCTGCGGCTGAAGTACCGCTACCTCGACCTCCGCCGCGAGTCGCTGCACCGCAACATCGTCCTCCGCTCCCAGGTGATAGCCTTCCTCCGCCAGCGCATGACCGAGCTTGGCTTCAACGAGTACCAGACCCCTATCCTCACGTCGTCGTCGCCCGAGGGCGCCCGCGACTTCCTGGTCCCGTCGCGCCTGCACCCCGGCAAGTTCTACGCCCTCCCGCAGGCCCCGCAGCAGTTCAAGCAGCTGCTGATGATCGCGGGCTTCGACCGCTACTTCCAGATCGCGCCCTGCTTCCGCGACGAGGACAGCCGCGCCGACCGCTCTCCAGGCGAGTTCTACCAGCTCGACATCGAAATGTCCTTCGCCACGCAGGACGACGTCTTCGCGGTTGTCGAGGACGTCCTGCTCGCCACCTTCAAGAAGTTCGGCGGCAAGAAGCTTGACGACGGCCCCTTCCCGAGGATCCCATACCGCGAGGCGATGGACCGCTATGGCTCCGACAAGCCGGACCTGCGCAACCCGCTCTTCCTCATCGACCTCAACGGCCTCTTCAGGGACAGCGCGTTCAAGGCGTTCGCGGCGACGGTCGGGCGCGGCGGCCTCGTCAAGGGGCTGCGCGTCCCCGGCGTCGTCGGCGTCCAGCCGCGCAGCTGGTACGACAAGCTGGAGGCCTTCGCCAAGGAAAATGGCGCCAAGGGCCTGGGCTACGTGACGTGGCCGAAGGACGGCGGCGCGCTAAAGGGCCCCATCGCCAAGTTCATGTCCGAGGCCGAGATCGAGGCGCTCAAGGCGCAGTCCGGCCTTGAACCCGGCGACGCCCTCTTCTTCATCGCCGACGACAAGGACGCCGCCAACAGGCTCGGCGGCCTCGTCCGCACGGAAATAGCCAACGGGCTCGGCCTTATCGACAAGGACAGCTTCAAGTTCTGCTGGATTGTCGACTTCCCGATGTTCGAGACGGATCCCGAGACCGGCGCGGTCTGCTTCAGCCACAACCCCTTCTCGATGCCCCAGGGCGGGATGAAGGCGCTGCTGGAGAAGGACCCGCTCGACGTGCTGGCCTACCAGTACGACGTTGTCTGCAACGGCATCGAGCTTTCTTCCGGCGCAGTCCGCAACCACCAGCCCGACATCATGGTCAAGGCATTCGAGATCGCCGGATACGACCGCTCCGTCGTCGAGGGCAAGTTCCCCGCGCTCTTCAACGCCTTCCGCTACGGGGCGCCGCCCCACGCCGGCGTCGCGCCGGGCGTGGACCGCATGGTCATGCTCCTCGCCGGCGCCGAGAACATCCGCGAGATCATCGCCTTCCCGATGAACCAGCGCGCCGAGGACCTCATGATGAACGCGCCGCAGGAAGTTACGGAGAAGCAGCTCCGCGAAGTGCACATCAAGTGCCGCGCCCAGAATGTCAAGCCCGGCGAGCAGCAATGAGCCGCCAAAAAAAAATAGTTGCATTCCGGGACAGGGTTTGATAATATAATTAGCGTTGTTTTGCGCCTCTAGCTCAATTGGATAGAGCATCTGACTACGGATCAGAAGGTTGCAGGTTCGACTCCTGCGAGGCGCGCCACTTAACGGTGCGGGGTGGAGCAGTCCGGCAGCTCGTCAGGCCCATAACCTGAAGGTCATAGGTTCAAATCCTATCCCCGCTACCATTTTTTTTGCCCTTTTGCCGCCACCTTGTACATAGGCCCGCTTGCGGCCGGCAAACGGCGGCACGGCGTCGGTTGCGCAGTCCCGGAATGAATAAAACTCCGGGATATGGTATAATTTGTGTGACGATGCACAATGAAACGACAACTAGCATGGCCGGCGGAGGATTTCTCGCGGCGCGGCGCGAGCTGATAGAGAGCCTTGTCGGCAGGAACCTGAAAATCCGCTACAAGGGTTCGGCCCTCGGCTTCTTCTGGTCGCTGCTGACCCCGCTCTGCTTCATTCTCATCTACGCCGTATTCGCGCGGCTGCTGAAATTCGGCGGCCTGACGCCGGACTACCTCCAGTACCTGGTTTGCGGGATCATCGCTTGGCAGTTCACCGTCGGATGCCTGAACGACTCGCTCCATTCGATATCGGGCAACGCCAATCTGGTCAAGAAGGTGTTCTTCCCGCGCGTGATACTGCCCCTTTCGACGGCGCTTGCCAACCTCGTGAACTACATTCTCACCTTCGCGGTCCTGATGCTGTACCTAGTGGCCTCGGGCCACGCGCGCCTTGGCTGCGGCTGGCTCCTCGTTCCGGCGTTCGCGATGCACTTCGCGCTTTGCCTTGGCCTCTGCTGCCTCTGCGGGACGTCCAACGTATTCTTCCGCGACACGGAACACATCGTGGGCGTCGTCTCGCAGGCATGGTTCTTCACGACACCGGTGATGTACCCGGTGTCGTTCCAGCTCGACTTCCTCCCGGCGGGAATCGGCTGGCTCGCATACCTCAACCCAATGACCGGGATACTGGCCCTCTACCGCAAGGCGCTGCTCGGCCACGCCATCGAGGCCGGGGGGTGCCCCCCGGCTGCGGCCGTCGCCGTTTCCGCGCTTGTCTGCGCGGCCGTCCTGGTGGCCGGTCGCCAGGCGCTCAGGGCGGGCGACGCCAGATTCGGAGACGTCCTGTGATGAACCCCGGCGCAGCGATATCGATAGAGCATGTGACGAAGCGCTTCCCGCTCTCGGCGCTCGGGAGTTCGTCACTGAAGCACCTTGTCATCGACGCATTCCGGCGGCGCCGCGCCAAGGTGTTCCAGGCGCTGACAGACGTCAACCTCGAAGTCAGGCAGGGCGAATCCCTCGGCATAATCGGCAGCAACGGCGCCGGGAAGTCCACGCTGCTGTCCATCATCGCCGGGACCATAACGCCAACGGAGGGGCGCGTCCGCGCCAGGGGGAAGATTTCATCGCTTCTCGAACTTGGCGCCGGCTTCCATCCCGACCTCACCGGACGCGAAAACGTCTTCCTCTACGGCGCAATCATGGGGATACCACGCGCCGAGATGCGCCGCCGGTTCGACGCCATCGTCGATTTCGCCGGGATAGGCGAGTTCATCGACCAGCCGGTGCGGTTCTACTCCTCCGGGATGTACGTGCGCCTCGGCTTCTCCGTCGCGGTTCAGATAGACCCCGACATCCTGCTTGTCGATGAAGTCCTCGCCGTTGGCGACGCCGATTTCCAGCGCCGCTGCCTCAAGCGCATGAATGAATTCCGCCATTCGGGGAAGACGCTTGTCCTGATCTCCCACGACCTCGGCGCGATACAGTCGATTTCCGACCGCATAGCGATACTCGACCACGGGACGATCGTGAACGTCGGCGGGCCGCTGGACATGGTTGACGCCTACCACGGCAGAATGCTTGCCGAGGCGGCCGGCGGCGCCGCGGCCGCAACGGAGTGGGGCACCCGCGAGGCGCTGATTGCGCGGGTCTCGATGACGGACGCCTCCGGCGCGCCGGTCAAGCGGCTGCCAGACGACCGCATCATCCGCATCTCGCTCGACTACACGGCGTCGCGGAGAATCGCCGCGCCCGTGTTCGGCTTCGGCGTCGCTACGCCCGAGCGCGGCGTCGTGTTTGGCAGCAACACGCAGATCGAGGGCGTCGCCGTGCCGGAAATCGCGCCGCCGGGCGGCCATGTGTCGTTTGAAATCGACGCCTCCGCGCTCCAGGCCGGCAACTACACCATGTCGTTCTCGCTGCACAGCGCGGACCACCAGACGAACTACCACAGGCTTGAGAACGCCCTCTCGTTCTACATCGACAAGGCCTGCCGCGGATTCGAGGGCGTCGCGGCGCTTCCTGTGAAATGCACTGTATGCGCGAACTGAAGGTAAATGTCAGAAAGCTGCGCGCGGGGGCGAGGCTCCCCGCCTACGGGAGCGGCGGCGCCGCCGGGGCGGACCTTTTCGCCAGGCTCGGCGCCACCGTGTCGATCCCGCCGGGCGGGAGCGCCTTCATCCCCACCGGGCTGGCCATCGCGATTCCGCCCGGATACGCAGGCCTCGTCTACGCGCGAAGCGGCCTCGCGTGCAAGTCGGGCCTCGCGCCGGCGAACAAGGTCGGCGTTATCGACAGCGACTACCGCGGCGAAGTCATGGTGTGCCTCCACAACCATTCCGGAGAGCCGCGCGACGTCGCCGACGGCGACCGCATCGCCCAGCTTGTAGTCGCCGAAACCCCCCGGGCCGAATTCTCCGAAGCCGAAGACCTTGGCGAAACCGGGCGCGGCGCCGGCGGCTTCGGCTCCACCGGCAGGTGACAAACATGAACAGGGATCTCTCAAAAACAGAATCGCTCATACGCGAACTGCTCGTGGAACTAGGCGAGGACCCGGACCGCGAGGGGCTTGCGAAAACTCCGGCCCGCGTCGCACGCGCGCTGGAGTTCCTCACGTCGGGCTACTCGAAGGACCTCGCGGGGGAGATAAACGGCGCCGTCTTCGAAACGGGGTCGAACGACATGGCCATCGTGCGCGACATCGAGGTATACAGCCTCTGCGAACACCACATGCTCCCCTTCTTCGGCCGCTGCCACATCGGCTACGTGGCGAACGGGAAGGTCCTCGGGGTGTCCAAGCTGGCGAGGATCATGGACGTGTTCGCGCGCCGCCTCCAGATACAGGAGCGCCTGACGCGCCAGATTGCAGAGGCCGTGCGCGACGCCACCGGCGCAGACGGCGTAGGCGTGGTGATGGAATGCCGCCACCTCTGCATGATGATGCGCGGCGTGGAGAAGCAGAACTCGGTCATGACGACATCCTCCGTTCTCGGCTCGTTCCGCAGGAACGCCGCGACAAGGGCCGAGTTCATGAATCTGGTAAAATAGTATGGGCTGGCGCACCGCCGCCGCACAGGCGCCTGGCGCGCGGCCCGCAAGGAAAGGACTTTTGCGAAATGGCCTGGATAATGGGGGACATCCCGACACCAACCGTCCGCGACGAAAAGGAACTCTGGGCTGTCTGCCCGAAATGCAAGGCGCACTTCCCGCGCGACGAGCACCCGAAAGGTCTCGCAGTATGCCCCAGCTGCGGCGCGCCCGCTCGAATGGGCTGCCGCGAGCGCGTGGCCTTGATTGCCGATCCCGGGACATTCGTTGAAATCGGGGCCGAAATCGGCATCACCGACCATCTCGGCTTCGCCGACGCATCCGGTCCATACACAGCAAAGGCGGCCGCCACGACGGCCAAGACCGGGCTTTCGGAATCGGTGCTTGCCGGAACCTGCCTCCTGAAGGGGCGCAGGGTGGCGCTATGCGTCATGGACTTCCGCTTCTTCGGCGGAAGCCTCGGCAGCGGGACTGGCGACAGGATCGCGAAGGCCGCCAAAACCGCGCGCGCCGAACGCATCCCGCTCATAATATTCTGCGCCTCCGGCGGCGCGAGGATGCAGGAGGGCATCGTCTCGCTGATGCAGATGGCGAAGACCTGCGCGGCGATAGAGGCCATGCGCGCCGAGGGCATCCCGTACATTACGGTGCTGACCGACCCGACAACCGGCGGGGTCTCCGCCTCCTACGCGCTCATTGCGGACATCGTTGTCGCGGAGCCGCGCGCGCTCATAGGCTTCGCCGGACGCCGCGTCATCGAGAACACTATCAGGCAGAAGCTCCCGGATGACTTCCAGACCGCCGAATACCTGCTGGCGCACGGCTTCGTCGACGCCATCGTGCGCCGCGACGAAATGCGCGACTTCCTGGCCGACACGCTGGCATACCACAAGCCCCAGACAGTGGCGATCCACGGAACCGGCCGGCGCGCGGACGTACGCCGCGCCCCGGCCGCCGGCAAGGCCTGGGACAAGGTCCGCATCGCCCGCGCGCCCGGCCGCCCCACTATCCGCGACTACATCGCCGGGGCCTTCGACTCCTTCACCGAACTGCATGGCGACCGCCTGTGCGGCGACGACCGCGCGCTAATCGGCGGGCTCGCCTCCATCGGCGGCGCACGCGTCATGCTGATCGGACACCGGAAGGGTGCCACGGCGGAGGAAAACGCCGCATGCAATTTCGGGATGGCGAACCCCGAGGGCTACCGCAAGGCGCTCAGACTAATGCGCCTGGCCGAGTCATGGGGGCTGCCGGTCGTGACGCTCGTCGACACCGCCGGGGCCTTCCCCGGACTTGAGGCCGAGGCGCGCGGGCAGGCCGAGGCCATCGGGCGCAACCTGGCCGCGATGGCGCGCCTCGCAACACCCATCGTCTCCGTGGTCACGGGCGAGGGTGGCAGCGGCGGCGCCATCGGCATCGCGGAGGGAGACATTGTCCTCATGCTCGAAAACGCCATCTACTCCGTGATTTCGCCTGAGGGATGCGCCGCAATCCTCTGGAAGGACGGCAAGTTCGCCCCGCAGGCGGCCGAGGCCCTCAAAATCACAGCCGGCGACCTGCTCCGGCTCGGCGTCATCGACGGCATTGTCCCCGAACCAAGGGGCGGGGCGCAGGAGGACAAGGACGCCGCCGCGGCCAACCTCCGCGCGGCGATTCTCGACGCCCTGTCGCGCCTGTCCGGCATCCCGGCCGGCGAACTTGTCAGCCGCCGCCTTTCAAAGTACATGGCCATCGGCCACAAGCTTGACTGACACACCCCCCATGAAACCACCCGCCGCCAACCTGATCGACTATCTTGAGTACCGGAAAATTCTCGGCGAAAAATCCGTCGAAATCGAACCGGAGACCCTCGAAGCCCTCAGCGCATTCGCGGCGGGCGCAAGCTCCGCGGCGGCAGGCCCCACCCCC
>JAFWPM010000148.1 GCA_017509565.1 Kiritimatiellia bacterium
GCTCCACGCTCGAGTACGTCGCCCGCCTGAAGCAGGAGCTTGCCGCCGTCGGCAATGCCGTGATCGGCACCGCCATGGGCCGCTACTACGGCATGGACCGCGTGAAGAACTGGAAGCTCACCAGCGAGGCGTACGACTGCATCGTCGGCTGCAAAGGCAAAAGTGCCGCGACGATCGAGGAGGCGGTGAAGGCCGAGTACGAGAGCGGCAAGACGCCCGACGGCACGCCCATGACCGACGAGTACGTGCCGTGCTACGTCATCGGCGGCTACGACGGCATGAAGGACGGCGACGTCGTCATGCACACCAACTACCGCCAGGACCGCGCCATCCAGCTCACCCAGGCCTTCGTCTCCGACGGCTACCCCGGAAAGCGCGCCCGCCGCCCGAAGGTGACCTACCTCGGCTTCACGCGCTACTGGGACGAGTTCGAGGACTACCTGCTCGGCGCGATGGGCGCCGGCGGCGGCATGGACAAGTTGCTCGGCGAAGTCGTCGCCGACGCCGGCCTGCGCCAGCTCCGCATCGCCGAGACCCAGAAGTTCCGCCATGTCACGAGCTTCTTCAACGGCAAGTCCACCGTCCCATACAAGGGCGAGGACCAGGTGGACATCCCCAGCCGCTTCGATCCGGCGACCTTCGCGACGCATCCCGAAATGGACGCCTACAACGTCACGGCCGAACTCCTGAAGCGCCTTGAGGACAACCCCTACTCCTTCATCGTGGTCAACTTCGCCAACGGCGACATGGTCGGCCACACCGGCGTGATGGAGTCCGCGGTCAAGGCCATCGAGATTGTCGACGAGTGCGTCGGCAAGGTCGTGGACCGCCTCCTCGAACTCGACGCCGAGATCCTCATCACCGCCGACCACGGCAACTCCGAGCAGATGATCGACTACAGGACCGGCATGGTCAAGACGAGCCACACGCTCAACGAGGTCGAGCTGATCTACGTCGCCAAGGACGCCCCAGGCGCGGTTCTCGCGCCCGAAGGCAAGCTTTGCGACATCGCGCCGACCGCGCTTGAGCTGATGGGCCTCAAGGTCCCGCCCGAAATGACGGCGCAGTCCCTCCTCGTTTCGCGCCCGCGGTAGCGATGGAGCCGCGCGGCACGACATCTGGCTTCGCGCGCGCCGCCATACGGCGCGCGTTCGCCGGGGCGGCGCTTTTCGCCGCGCTGGCCATGGGCGCCATTGCGCCATGGCCGGCGCCCGCCGCCGTGCCGCTGCTTGACACCTACTACAGCCCCAAGAACCGCGAGAGGCCCGTGAGGGCCTCAACGCGGTTCATAATCCTGCACACCACCGAGGGCGCCGCGCGCGGCTCCGGCTCCAAGCTCCAGCGCAACGGCGAGGCGAACTACATGGTCGACGGGGCCGGCCGCATCTACCGCGTAATCGACCGCAAGCGCGTCGCCTACCACTGCGGCCGCTCGATGTGGAACGGCGTTTCATCCCTTGACAACTGCTCCGTTGGAATAGAGGTTGTGGGCTACCACAACAAGGACCTCACGGCCGCGCAGTACAAGGCCCTGAAAAGCCTCCTGGACGAACTAAAGCGGACCTACCGCATCCCCGACGACCGCGTCCTGACGCATTCGATGGTCGCATATGGCGCGCCGAACCAATGGCACAGGAAGAGCCACCGCGGGCGCAAGCGCTGCGCGATGCGCATGGCGCTCCCTTCCGTGCGCAGGAAGCTCGGCCTCAATTCAAAGCCGTCCTACGACCCCGATGTCCGCGCCGGGCGCCTTGTCGTCGCCGACAGGGAACTCCAGCAGCTTCTCTACAGCGTCGATAAAAAGTCGTCCAGGAAGACAGCCGCGAAGCGCGGCGCATCGGATGAGCCCGGGAAAAACGCGAAGGCCGGGATATCCGCGAAAGCAGGCAAGACCGCGAAGACTGGAAAGTCCGGCGCCGCCCCCAGGGCCGGCGACGGCGCCCTGACAATAGGCGTCGGCCAGACCGCGTGGGATGTCGTGCGCGGTGCCTACAACGCCCACGACACCCTCTACGTCTTCCCCGGAGGCGACCGCAGGCGCGGCGACGAAATCACCAACTGGCGCGCCGTCCCGTCCGGCACCCAGGTGATTGTCGGCTTCAGGGAGCCGGCCACGCCGCCGGCCCCCGCGCGCCTCGCCTCCCAGGAACCAGCCCCCGCAGGCGCGGACGCCGCGCCGGCCCCGGAGGCCATCGACGAGGCCGCCGCCCTTTCGGCCTACGAGGCGAAGGAGGCCGCCGGCGGAAACGTCATCGGCCCCGGCAAGTCCGCCTGGGACATCGCCCGCGACGCCTACGCGGCCGAGGACACAATCTACGAGTTCCCGAGCGGCGAGCGCAAGCGCGGCTCGGAAATCTCCAACTGGAAGGCAATCCCGTCCGGCACCCGCGTGACCGTCGCGGCAGGGGACACCAACGAGCCGGAGCGCATAAGCTCGCTTGCCGATGCCGCGCAGCCGGACGGCGCCCAGGCGCAGCCGGATGCGCCTCCGCCAAACCAGGACGCCC
>JAFWPM010000149.1 GCA_017509565.1 Kiritimatiellia bacterium
GCGGACGGCGCCGGGCATGTCCCAGCGGATGCGCAGCGCCGGGCCGTCGGCGGCGAGCGTGGCGCGCGCGGAGACGGTGCGGCCGTCGCCGAGGTCGATGGTGTGGAGAATTGCGCAGGGCAGAGCCTGCGCATCAGGATGCCCTTCATCGGAGCGGAGGGCTTCTTTATTGGAGCGGGCGGCTTTAGCCGCCACCATCTCGTAGCCCGTGCAACGGGCGTCGAGCGGGCCGGCCCCGACGAGAATGTCGTCGATGGCGCAGGTAAAGCCTGAGAAGGAGAGCACGCGCTCGCCGTCGGAGAAGGAAAGAGTGCCGTCGAGGAGGCCGGCAGGGCCTGGGGTGAACGTGGCCGTCCAGGATTCGCCGCGAACTTTTAGCGGCAGTGCGCAGGGCAGAGCCTGCGCATCAGGATGCTCGTCATCGGGACGGCGGGCTTCATCTCCCGCCACCACGCCCACGCCGCCCCAGAGGCAGCGGTCGTAGTTTGGGTCGTTCGCGGGGCCGCAGCCGTTCCAGAGGCGGAGCGTCACGGCGCGGCCCGCCCACGGCGAGAGGTCCGCCGTGGCGTCCTGCCAGGCGCGGGTGGTCACGAAGGCCGCAAAGATTTCGTCGGCGCGGCCTGTTTCGTCCACGACAAAGACCTTGTATTCGGCGCCGTCGCCGCGGCCTTCGGAATCCCTGATCGGGGCGGCGAGGGCCGTAGAGAGGCGGAGCGTGAGATTGGTTGCGCCGGGGAGGCGCACGGGAACGTCGCGCCAGATTTCGCCGGCGCCGGTGCGCCAGGGTGGCTGGCTGTAGAAGCCGAAGCGCACGTCGCCGTCCGCGACCTGCCAGCCCGGATCGAAGAAGGCGCCGGTCTCGGAGCATTCCGCCACCGGGCGCGGGGCGGAACCGGGGAGCTGAGCGAAGACCGAGGCGGGAAGGAGGGCGAGGCGGATGGGGCTCCGCGTCCCTTGCCCCTCTGCGCAGGACAGAGCCTGCGCATCAGGATGCCCGTCATCGGGGCGGCGGGCTTCAGCCCGCGCCTGCACCGCCTCGAAGATCGCGATGGGGTGGAGCGGCTCGCCCCCTGGAAAGGCGAACGAGGCATGGATGGGATAAAGCGCGGGCAACACGCGCCCCGGGCGCGGGACGGCGGTGGCGAAGAAGGAGTTGGTGGAGTGGGGGGGGATGGTAAGCGGCGTTTCGCGCAAGTCTGCGCGACCCGGCGCAGGCGCACCGGGTGCAAGACCTTCATCGGAGCTGGCGGCCTCAGCCGCCACGTACCAGTCGTCATTGAGCCAGATGGCGAGGCCGCCGGAAACGGGCGCTCCGGTGGCATTGGCGATGTCGAGACGGATTTCAAACGGTTCGCCGACCGCGCGCTTGACGGGGACAAACGCCGAGGAGCCGCCCGTTTCGTCGAATCCGACGAAGCGGGCCGTCACGCCATCACGTGAATCCTCCGGCGGGAAAAACGCCAGAGCCGGGAGGGCGATGGCAAGAATAGACAATGTAGAGGCAAATCTCATGGCCAAGTGGTTCCACGAAAAAGCAAGGCGCCAGTTTTCACCCGCACCCCGCTCATTAACGCCGCAGGGAATATCCATGCGGCGATGTCATTGCGCGACCGATTTATCTTACTACCAGCACGAACGGCTTCTGGACGCGCCACTCTATCTTCACGCAGGGCGGGGTGGCGGCGTCGGCCTTGTCGTAGGAGTACGAACCTCCCTCGACAAATGCATTGAGAGTCGTCCAGCCGCCGTTGCCGTCGGGGACGGAGAGGCGGTAGCCGATGCCGGCGGCGCCGGATGCGGCGAAAGGATATTCGCCCTCGACGAAATACGCGCCTGGCTCGGGCGTCGCCGTGATGCCGGTGCCGTCTTCCACGGCCACGACGACGTTCGTGACGCCCAGCTCGCCGAAGTAGCGCGCCGCATCGACGTTGCGGTTGCGGACGAGCTCCTCCTCCGTGAGCACGCGGTCGTAGTAGCGGAAGGTCTTCACGGTGCCGACGAGGTTCTGGCCGGAAGCCGCACCGCCGCCCCAGCCGCCGAGGCGGAACTGGTTGTTCTCGATGGCGTTGAAGGTGGTGAAGCTCTTGTATCCATCCGCAGCCGTGCCCCCAGTCGGCGCCTTCGTGCCGGGGAAGACGACGGCCGTTTTCGACTGGGCGTCGTGGATGGCCGTCATGTAGTCGATGCCGGTCTCGGTCGTGAAGTGCGGATTGTTCTTGCTGTTGCCGATGGACTGCACCTGGAAGCGCGCCTCATGGCCCGGTCCGTAGGCGACCAGTCCGAACATGCTCCACGACGTGGCGGCGATGTAGTGGCCCTTCTCGGTTCCGTCGAAGTCCCCGTTGTCCTCGTGGGTGGCGTCGAGGAGAACCTGCGCGGAGAACGTTGTCGGCCACTGTTGGCCACCGGGGCTGTTGAACTGCGACTTGCCGCCGAAGAAGTATCCGTCGTCAGCCCAGGCGCCGATGGCGGCGGGGTCGGAGCCGCTCGTGGAGCGTGTGAGGTCCATGCCGGGACGCGAGCCGAGGTTGACCCACTTCGTCGAGGTCGGGGAGTGCGCCTCGCCGACGCCCTGGTTGAGCAGGCCGTCGTAGTGGAGCGCGAGGCCGGCGGGCGAAAGGTCATCGATGGAGTAGTCCTCGGCGGTGCGGAAGCCATGCGTCGTCTTCCACTGCCACGTGAGGCGGACGGTGCCGGCAGAGGTGTTGTAGAGGTAGGAGGTGCCCGTGTGCGCCGTTGCGTTCGCCCAGCCGATGCCGTCCTGCGTTTCGAGGATGTAGCCGTCGCAGGCATAGGTGATGCCGTTCGGGGCGGTCACGGTCTCCGGCGCGGTGAAGGTGTAGGAGCCCTCGACCTCGTAGGGGCCGGCCTTCTCGTTGCCGTCGAGGTAGGAGTAGGTCGATTGCACGAGGACGTTCGTCGCCTCCGGTTCTAGGATGCCGAAGTAGCGGTAGTTGTCAACGCGGCGGTTGTGGGCGATCTCCGCTTCGGTGAGGACGCGGTCGTAGTA
>JAFWPM010000150.1 GCA_017509565.1 Kiritimatiellia bacterium
CCCGCCGCCGCCACCGCCGCTCGCCCTTGCCGTGCGCTTCCTTCCCGAAGGCAAGGCGCTCGATTCCATCATCAGGCGAATCCAGACGACGCGCCGCGCATACCCCTTCCGCGAAATAGTGAAGCTTTTCCAGAAGGACGACGCCAGCCTTGCCGTGCGGATCGAGGCCGACAAGGCCGCCGACCCGTCCGCCCGCATCTGGCAATGCCGGGCCTGCTCGCTGCCGGCGCTGGATGCCGCCGAGCTTGAGGCCCACATCCTTGAGAAGCACCTCGGCGACCACTTCGAGGAGCGCGTCGTCGAAGGCGAGGCGCCCGCCGGGAATTTCCCCTGCGTCGCCCGCTGCGGGCTGACCGGGGAACTCCTCGGGCCGCCGAACCACCACAGCTACGCGGCAAGGATACAGCAGATGCTCCGCGAGCGCTTCCCAGGCATGGGCGAATCCGAATACCGCAGCCACATTGAAATGGTCCGCGACCCCGAGGCCATCGAACAATGGCGCGAGAACGCGAAGAAGCAGACGCTTTACTTCCGCAAGGCGGAACCCGCCGCCGGAAGCGCGGGCAAGACTGACGACCGGAAAGGCCCGGAAACTCCGGAGAACCAGGAAAGCCAGCCGGAAGCCCCGGCGCCGGAAGCCCCGGCCAAGGGCCTGACGCGCCAGGAGGCGGAGTCCCTTTTCAGAAGTGAAATCCTCCCGTCGCTCATGAACTCGGCGTCGCATGTCGTCTGCCAGGCGAAGTCGCTCAAAAACATGCCAAACAGGCGCCTGGCCTCGTTCCTTAGCGGCGAGTTCGCCAAGGACGAGGACCTTCGCTCCCAGGGATCGCTTTCCCGGGCCGTCCATGCGGCATTCCACCACCGCGGCCTGAAGTTCTTCCGCGCCATGGACGACCGCGGGCAGGAATTCGTCACGGCCGTCGCGCCAGTGAAGTTCGAGGCCGAAAACGCGACTGCCGAAATCTCCGCCCTGATTTCGTACACGGGCGACAACCCATGCTGCCAGGCCAAGGCAATGGTCGAGGAACTCGCCGGCGACGGCGGTGAGGAAGCGGTGAAGCGCATGGCGGCCAGCCTGCGCTGGCTGATAGAGCGCGGCCACATTGTAGAGTTCTACAACGGCGCGCTCTCCATTGCCGCGGCGCATCCGCAGTTCTGGGCGACCCCTCCGAAGAAAAAGGCCAGGGCGGGAATGCAGCGGCCGGCCGAAGAAACGCCGCCGCCCGACGCAAAGGCAAACGGCGGCCACGGCATCGCCGCCCAGCCAGCGGACCAGGCCGCCGAACCCGCGCCCGAGACGCCCGCCGGGGCCGAGCAGGAAGCCCCCGCCCCTGCTGAGGCCGCAGCAGTTGATGCGCCACCGCCTGCCGACGAGGCGCAGGCAGCGGCCGACGAAGCCGGGCCCGCTCCGGCCCATACGGAGGCCGGGGCATGAGAAAGTTAGCGCTAGCCGCCATGGCGCTCGCCGCCTGGGCAGGCGTGGCTTCCGCCTCCGCGCCGGTGTCGGGCGCCACCCCGGGCGAGTGGACCCAGGCGTACCAGGCGGCAAAGGCCCTTGCCGCCAGGAAGGGCATCCCGATTCTCCTTAACTTCTCAGGCAGCGACTGGTGCCACTGGTGCCAGCTCATGGACAGGCAGGTGTTCTCGCAGCAGGAATGGAGGAATTGGGCAAAGCAGAACATCGCCCTCGTGCTCATCGACTTCCCGCATGACAAGTCGCTCGTCCCCGCCGAATACGCCGCACGCAACGAAGGCCTGATGAAAAAATACGGCGTCCCCGGCTTCCCGACCTTCATCCTGCTTTCACCTGACGCCAAGACCGTCCTTGGGCGGCTTGGCGCATCCCCCGACGCGACACCGGAATCATTCATCGCGGAAATCGAGGCGCTGGTACGCGCCAAGGGCGAACCCGACTCCCCAGACCCAGCCGCAAACTAGGCGGCGCCGCGACAAGTCCAGAGGCGAAACATTGCCGACATTCAAGCTGCATTCAAAATACAGGCCGACGGGCGACCAGCCGCACGCGATCGACGCCCTGGTCGACGGCCTGAAGCGTGGCTTGTCGCGCCAGACGCTCCAGGGCGTGACCGGCTCCGGCAAGACCTTCACCATGGCGAACATTATCGCCAGGGCGGGGCGCCCCGCGCTCATCATTTCGCACAACAAGACCCTCGCGGCCCAGCTCTACGCCGAATTCAAGGAGTTCTTCCCGGAAAACGCCGTAGAGTACTTCATCAGCTACTACGACTACTACCAGCCCGAGGCTTACATACCGCAGACCGACACCTACATCGAAAAGGACGCGCAGGTAAACGACGAAATCGAACGGCTGCGCCTATCCGCGACGAACTCCCTGCTCTCCCGCGACGATGTCATCGTGGTCGCAAGCGTTTCCTGCATCTACGGCCTCGGCGACCCGGTCGACTACGCGGGAATGATCATACACCTCGCCGAGGGCGAGGAATACGGGCGCGACAAACTGCTCTCAAAGCTTGTCGAGCTGCAATACAAGAGAAACGACATCGAAACCGCCCAGGGGACTTTCCGCGTGCGCGGAGACATCGTGGACATTTTCCCGGCCTACCGCGAGGACGGGCTGCGGGTGGAGTTCTTCGGCGACACTGTGGACTCGCTGCGCAGGTTCGACCCGCTGACCATGAAAATGGCCGGACGGACCGAGCGCGCGATTGTCTCGCCAGCAAAGCAGTTCGTGATGCCGCACGACAAGCTTCTTGACGCCATCCCGGCAATCGAGGAGGAGCTTTCCCAGCGGGAGGAGGAGTTCAAGTCTAGCGGCAAGCTCCTGGAACTCCAGCGCCTTGACCAGCGGACGCGCTTCGACCTCGAAATGCTGCGGCAGCATGGCTACTGCTCAGGCATTGAGAACTACTCGCGCCACCTCGGCGGCCGCGCCGCCGGGACGCCGCCGCCATGCCTGATCGACTACTTCCAGAAGGACTTTCTGACCCTGATAGACGAGTCGCACGTGACCATCCCGCAGCTGCGGGCCATGTTCAACGGCGACCAGGCGCGCAAGCGAACGCTCATCGAGCATGGGTTCCGGCTTCCGTCGGCCTCCGACAACAGGCCGCTGGCCTTCGACGAGTTCGAGGACAAGATCGGCGACATCATATTCGTCTCGGCGACGCCCGGCCCCTACGAGCGCCAGACAAGCGGCCAGACGGTCGAGCAGGTGATCAGGCCGACCGGCCTTCTTGACCCGCCGGTCGAAGTCAGGCCGCTGAAGGGGCAGATCGACGATGTCATGGCGGAAATCCGGGCGACCGCCGCGGCGGGGGACAGGACTCTCGTCACGACGCTGACAAAGCGCACGTCGGAGGATCTGACGCAGTATCTCTCGGAGGCCGGGCTGAGGGTGGAATACCTGCATTCAGGAATTGAGGCGCTTGAGCGCGTCGAAATTCTCGGCCGCCTGCGGCGCGGGGAGTTCGACTGCCTCGTCGGAATCAACCTGCTCCGCGAGGGCCTTGACCTGCCCGAAGTGGCGCTAGTCGCGGTCCTTGACGCGGACAAGGAGGGCTTCCTGCGGTCGGACACGTCGCTGATCCAGACGGCCGGGCGCGCGGCGCGCCACGAGCGCGGGCGCGTGATCCTCTACGCCGAGACAGTCACGGACTCGATGCGGAGGATGATGGAAATCACCGAGAGCCGCCGCAGGCGCCAGATCGCCTACAACGCGGAGCACGGAATCACGCCGAGGAGCGTGCAGAGCGAAATCAAGGCGCCTCTTGCGGCGTTTTCGGGAGATGGCGGGAAGTCCGCGCCTTCCGGCGGCGCAAAGTCCGGAAAGCGCGGACAGAAGGGGCTGCGCGGGAGCCCCGCCCACGACGCCGGCTACGCCTACGACATTCAGGCGGCAATTTCCCAGCTGCGCGGGGAGATGCTGCAGGCGGCCGAGGAACTCGACTTCGAGACAGCCGCCGCACTAAGGGACCAGATTAGGGAACTTGAGCGTCAGGGAAACTAGGGGGACGGTGAAGTCTGGAATGGCAAACGCGCCGTCACCGAAATGCGGACAAGAGCTCAAGGGCGAAATACAGGACTGCCGGGCCAAAGACTAGGCTGTCAACTACGTCAAGGAGACCCCCGATTCCGGGAATCACGCTGGCGCTGTCCTTGATGGAGGCCGCGCGCTTCATCATCGATTCAATGAGATCCCCAAAGACGCCCACGGCTACGAGAAGCGCGGAAAGCAGCGCCGCGCCGGGGAGGCCGATGACCGGCTGGCCGGACGATGACCAGAACACGCCGTCCGGCCCCCAGGCGAACCGGCGCGCCAGAACGGCCAGCAGCAGCCCCGTCAGGACGCCGGCCACGGTCCCGCCAGCGAGCCCCTCCCAGGACTTCTTCGGGGAAATGCGCGGGAACATCGGGTGGACGCACCCGACCTTGTGGCACGACATCCCGACGGCGAATGCTCCGGTGTCCGAAATCTTTATGACAATGGTGAGGAAGAACGCGAGAAACACTGCGGCGCGAGTCGTGGCATGCCCTGCCGTCAGATCCCACTGGGCTATGCGTATGTAGTAGCTGAGCGGGACCGGGAGGTAGAGAAGGCCCAGGAATGTGATGCCCCCGGACTCGATGGCGCGGTCGGCGTCGCGGTCGAACGTCGTTCTGAGCATTATCGCGAAAAAGGCCACGAAGAGGGCAACTGGATTCCAGATGGCAAACGGGGACGACTGCGGCACCCCGGAGGCGAAAGGCGGGAGGAACAGGTATTCGCAGAGCTGCCAGCAGATGCCGCAGAATATGCCGAACGTCTTGTAGACCCGGTAGCCTGCCGCGGCGGAGAGCGAGTAGAACTCGTAGAGCGCGATTGACGTCAGGCAGACGAGAACGGCGAACAGCAGTGGGCCGCAGGCCGAGGCTAGGGTGGCCGAAAAGAAGATTGCAACGGCTATTCCCGCAATTACGCGCTTGAGAATCATGGCTTCTGGAATTTGGTTGTCAAATGTCGTCTCCCATGGCGTGGCTCGCTAGCGCGGGGATGTCACGGCCGGATGGAGATAGGCCGGAACGGGATCGCGAACGGCGGCTGAAGGATATTCGATGAAAATTCTGGCAACATCGAGCGCCGTTGGGGCGGCCGGCTCTATTTTTGGGGACTGGGCGGGCAGAACGGATGCGAGGCGCACGGCATCGGGTGAGAAAACGGCCGGAGAGCCAAGGCTGGCGATTTCGCTGGCAAAATCGGCATACGGTACCAGACGCGGCGCGGCGCACTTCAGCGATGGGTCGGCGCCGAAGTCGTGCATGGCAAGCCATGCGCACCCCTTCCTGGCGTCGCCAACGACGGCGATGCGGCCACCCTGCGCCGCGCCTCGCCGCGAGACGGCAATGGCCGACGAGGAAAGGACTCCCCACACCGGAACGCCAGCGGGAAGGGCTAGCCCCTGCGCGGCGGCAAGGACGGCTCGAATGCCGGAGAACGAGCCTGGGCCTGTTCCAACCACGATTGCATCTAGGCCGGACGGCGCGATTCCATGCGCCGCCAGCGCGGCCGCCATCGCGGGGAACCATTCGGGAGAGCGCGGCGCCGGTTCGTCGAACTCCGAAAACGCGACAGGCTCCCCATCGCGCATGATTGCAAACGAGCCATGAGGTGTTGACCGGTCTATGGAAAGAATAGTCATGGGGATAAAGCCTACCAAACATTGGCGCGGAAATCAAATCCTGTTCGCACAAAGGAAGGGACAGACATTTTATCCACACTTCACATACTTTCCGCCCCACATTTCTGCCATTTTGTTTTTTACCTGACTTCCACCACCGCCGTCGCGGCAGTTTCCGTCGCCCTAGCGGCTGACGGTCACCGGGTCCTTCTTCAGCCGCCTCGCCGTGTACAGCCTCAATGCGCCGCCCATGCTCCTCGCCCCGGTCTTCCTGTCCTTGCCGAAGTGGTCGCGGTGCGCCCTGAACACGCCCTCCACGAACTCCGCGTCACCCATGCACGTCCCGGCTATGAAGTGCCGCACCCTGCACCGCAGAAGCTGGCGCACCGTCAGCCTGCCC
>JAFWPM010000002.1 GCA_017509565.1 Kiritimatiellia bacterium
AGGACTACGTCTATGACGGCGCGGCGAAGGCGCCCGACGTGGCCTTCGGCGACGGCGACCCCTCGATCCTCACGCGGGGCGACTTCGACGTCGCCTTCGCGGACAACGTCGACGCCGGGACCGCGACGGCGACCTTCACGGGCAAGGGCAACTACACGGGCACGGTGACGGAGGAGTTCGACATCCTTGCACGCCACCTCGCCATCGTCGCGGACGCAAAGAGCAAGACCTACGGCGCGCCCGACCCCGCGCTGACCTACACGGCGACGGGCCTCGTAGGGAACGACGCCATTTCGGGCGCGCTGGCCCGTGAACCGGGCGATGCCGTCGGCACCTACGCCATCATCCAGGGGACGCTGACCGCAGACGACAACTATGCGATCACCTACACGGGGGCGACCTTCACGATCGGGAAGGCGCCGTTCCCGGGCGGGGGCGAGGAACCAGGCGAAGGGGAAGTCCCAGGAGATGGACTCTCGAAGTTCGACACAACGGCGGTCTACGACGGACTCGGACACACGATGGACACGAACGCCCTCGCCTCGGCCTTCAGGACGGCCGTCGGTGGCGTGTGCAACATCCAATATGCGGTCGGCGCGGCATTGTCGGCGAGTCTGCCCTGGACCTCCACGCCGCCGAACTATACGAATGTCGGGGAATATGTGGTTTTCTACCGCGTCGAAAGCCAGAACTACGAGGACTTCATGCACGAGGCGAAGGTGACGATCACGCCGCGTCCGCTCGCCATCGTCGCGGACGCGAAGAGCAAGACTCTGGGCGCGGACGATCCGGCTCTGACCTACACGGCGACGGGTCTTTTAGCGGGCGACACCATCACGGGCGCGCTGGCCCGAGAGGCAGGCAATGCAGTCGGCACCTACGCCATCCTCCAGGGAACGCTGACGGCGGGCGGCAACTATGAAATCGCCTTTACCGGGGCGGTGTTCACGATTGCGGATTCCGCACCGCAGCTGCCCGGCGCGACTGTCAAATGGAAGTTCTCGTCGGCCGTGGGGCGCTACTTTGCCCAGATATCCATTCCGGCGGCGGCCGGCTATGCCGACAAGTTGAACAATCTGGCGTTCCTCTTCGCGGATAGGAAGTCGTCCGACGGGACAATCTACGCGCAGCTCTGGGACACGGCGGCACGGGCGCCCGGCGATATCCTCGTCACGGACAGTGGAGTCGAATACCGCGGCGTGCCGCTGGACGCCTCGGCGTTCGCGGGCAAGGCGGACGGAACACGCGTTGTCTTCGGCGTGTCAGACGCCACCTTTGCCGAGCAAAGGAAGATCGTCCCCGCCGGCGAGCGACAGATCGGCCTCTACGTGCGGAAGCGCGTCAGCCCCGTCAGCGGCAACGAAACGGACGGCGAGGTGGAGAGCTTCGTCGGCTACCTGACATGGACGACCAATGGGACGCGGTACTTCCTGCCCGTTGTCGAGGGCGCGGCGAACGGCGCCGTTTCCACTGAGGCGAAACGGTCCGCGCAGGCTCATTTCTCCTTGTCATTCGCGGCGATGCCCCACGCCTACGCTCCCCAAACGCTCGGGTTGGCGGTTTCGCTTGGCCTGAACGCGGTTTCCGTCTCTGCGAACAACCCAAAGGTGAAAATCGCGGACTTCGAGGTTTGCGCGGACGGATCGATACGCGGACGGGTCGAGGCCGTGGCCGGCGAAGAGGCGTCTTCGGCTTTCGCCTCCTCGGCATCGGTGCGCGTCTTGGCGGCCGAAACCCCCGCTGGCCCGTGGAGGGAAGTCCGCGCCGAAATCGATCCCGCAACCGGCGTGTTCGCCCTTCCCGCCGGTGCCGTCTCCGGCCACTTCTTCCGGGCCGAAGTGGAGACAAGCGAGGTGTTCGAGTAGGAGTGGCCAGCAGCCAGTGGCCAGTGGCTAGTGGCTAGTGTAAGGGAACAACAGGAGAAGAACGATGAAAGACAAGTTTTACCTCGTCATGGCCGCGCTGTGCGCGACAGCAACGATGGCAATTGCGGCGGAACCCGCCGAGGCGCCGCTGGAGGAGCGGTCATCCACGCCGCGCTGGCGGATTTCCGCAGGCGCGCGGTTCGCGCCAGGCGTCAAGACGACTTCGCGGATTTCGTCGCGTGCCGTAACCGAAGCGGTCGGGCGGTTGCACGGGGCGGCGCCTCAGAAGGGTGGATCCATGCCGACGGGTGCGCAGCACGAGACCACGGAGCGCTCGGCGACGTCATCGGCGGACGAGGCGACCGAGACGCTGTCCGTGACGGCGACGTCGCGCTTCGAGTTCGACGACGGTTTCATCGACATGGCGGATGACGCCGGCATCCCCGGCGAGACGGCGAACTGGCACTTCGACAGCGCCGACGTCTTCGACGAGGCGAGCGGCACGATCACCGTGTCGTCGGCACCGTCCACCACGACCTCGCGCGAAAGCACGACGACGCGGAGAAAAGGGGAGGAAGCCGTTTCGACCTCGACAAGCACGTCACTCTCCGAGCAACTCCACCCCGATTTGACTTCCTCGCATGATTCCGATGTCTGGGGCGGGGACTTCGAGGTCGGCTACGACTTCTTCGTGGGCGACCATTTCACACTTGGGCTGGGGCTGGGAGCGACGTTATACCGGAACGAAGACGCCATCCGGGCCGCAGGCCGTTGCTACTCGGCCACCGCCGTGGCAAAGCGGAAGAAATCCTCAGGCCACTATGAGGAGACGACCACGGTGACCAGGGAGAAGACGGAGGCGACGAAAGAAACGACGACCTTCGCGGACTCCAACCTCGCCTATTCAGGAGCGCTGGCCGATATTTCGAACGACGACGGCTCCATCGGGGCCGGCACGGCCGACGGGTACACGAACCCCTATGGCGGCAACAACCCCGTCCTGACACTTGGCGACGGAAGCATCGCACGGACGACAGAACGCTCCTCCAGCACGGAGATGACCGTGGCCAGATCCGGCGGATTCGTCAAGGACGGCGAATCGACTTCCGTGACCAGACGCTCGCGGACAATCGACATTGCCGCAGAAGGCGACGTCGAGCTACAGGAAATCCGCCTCGCGCTGCAGCCGGCATGGCATGTCACCGATTGGTTCGATCTGCGCGGCTCGTTCGGCGCTGCCGCGACGCGCGTGTCAGTCGACGCCGACGCGACGATCTTCGTGGACGGTGCAAGGCGGGGCGTGGTCTCCGGCGACGACGACGGCTGGGTCGTCACGGGACTCTGCGGCCTCGACGCGGTCTTATCGCCGCTAGACAGGTTCTCAATCTTCGTCGGTGCCGACCTCCGCATCGGAAACAACACGTTCGACTACAATGCCGGTCTTTTGCGGGGCGATGTTGGACTTGCCAGGCAGACATTCCGTGCCGGAGTTGCCGTGCGCTTCTAGGCGAGACCGCACTTTGAGGAACGTCTCCCCGGCCATGCGGCGTTGCGGCATTGTGGCTAGCAGCGCCGCTTTTGCTATAATTTATCCCATGAATGATTTCTGGAAAAGTCTTTTGGGATCCCCTTTGACGCCGACGTTGCCGAGAGCGCGTGAGCCCTTCGCGGCTATCCCGTGGAGCCTTGGCTGCCGTGGCCGGGCAACGAACTCCGCCGTTGCGTGAATCCTTGGCGTAGCATTTGCCCTCTCCGCCATCTGCGCGGTTGCGGTAGGTGTTCGCGATTTGAAGGCAGAGCGGCGTGTCGCGGTAGAGCGAGCAGTCCGGCGAGACGAGGCCGCGGAACCTGGCGCTGATGTCGTCAAGGATAGTTCGCCGCGTTGGCAATCACCGGTTTGAACTTCAAGTCAAACTCGTAGAAGCAGATGTATTCGTCCCGCATCCTCGTAGCGCCCCTTCGCGAGAAGGGGCAGAGAAAGTGGGGCGGCGTCAAGTTCCACGTCCCCTTGATGACCGGGATTTCCAGTTCCCCGTCGAACGACGCCCCTTCCACCAATTCAGGTGGAAAGCCGTCGTATATGTGCTGTTTGTGCTTCGGCATAGTGTTTATCCTTTGCTGTCATGGTGGTAGCCGGACGAGCGCACCGTGCGCAAGTCCCGTATATGGCCGGCATGTCAAGTACGCGCCCTGGAAGGAGCCGCCGGACACCATGTCCGATGCACGAAAAAAGAGCGCATTGTCTTTCATGCACTCAGTCGAAGCCCTACCACAGGCCTATAGGAAAGCATGAAGCGACAATGCGCCCATGCGGGTGCATTGCCACAGCATGCCGTTCGCAATGTAAAATAGTGGTAGTATTTGCAGGAACGACTTGTTGGCGTGATGCCAAATTGTCAGTTAGTGGCGCGGCGGGACGCCGCACCTCCGTCCGCCACGCGCGTCACCGCGCGAGGCGAACGGAAATAGTATGGCAAAAAGCGGAGATTAGCCCAGAAGTTCGTCCCCGGCGGAAAAAAGTCATTGCAAAGTTTGGCGGCATCTGGTAATATTCTATAATTAACTTTTTAGAGATGGGGGGTGATTACCGATGCTGATAATTCGACTTAAGAAGGGCGAGACTATCGACCGCGCGCTGAAGCGCATGAAGAAGATCCTTGACAAGGAGGGTCTCATCAAGCAGATTCGCGCAAACCGGTATTTCGAAAAGCCCTCCGAGAAGAAGCGCAAGAAAGCGGCTCGTTCGCGCATTCGCTCCTTCGCCCGCCGCAACTCCTACTAGCGGCAACGGAAACGGCGCCGCAAGGCGCCGTATTTTTTTTACTTTGGCAATGTTTTCCCTTAGCACATGCTGGTTTGGCGGACGCGATAAAAAAGGCGACGCCATGGTCGATGAGGCTCTTGAGATGGGCTTCGCGGCGCTGGAGTTGGGGTATGCCCTGCGTGGCGAAGACGCGGAGGCCATACTCAGGCGCGCCGGGAAGGGCGAAATCGCCATCTCCAGCGTCCATGCCTTCTCGCCCGCGCCAGCCGACAGGCCCGGGCATCCCGAACTCTATTCGCCTTCGTCCGAAAAGGAGGATGAAAGGGCCCTGGCGGTGTCGAAGGTGCTTGAGACGCTCGAACTTGCCCGCCGCGCGGGCGCCAGCGCCGTAGTCCTCCGCGCTGGGCGCATACAGAGTGCCGCCCGTCTCTGGCTCTGGGTTGAGGAGCGCATCGCGTCGGATGCCGCCGATGGCTTTTGGTACCGTCATCGCCTGCGCAAGATGGAGAAGGCCCGCGCGGAGGGGATAGCCGCCGCAATGGCCAGCCTGCGCCGCTCCCTGGGTGAACTCCTGCCATCCTTCGAGGCGGCCGGCGTCAGGCTTGCAATTGAGAACCTGCCATCCTTTGACGCAATACCGCAGCCGGACGAGGCAGATGCGCTTGTCAGGGAATTTTCGTCATCGCGGGCCTTTGCGCTGTGGTATGACATGGGGCATGGACAGCGAATGGAGAATCTCGGCTATGGCAGCGGCGTCGAATACGCACGCCGCCATTCTAGAGTCCTGGCTGGCGTCCACATCCACGACGTGGTCGGGCCCGTAGGCGACCACCAGGCGCCGGGGCAGGGTGGCATGGACTACAAGTCGTACCGCTTCCTTTCGGGCGTCGGCGCGCGCGTGTTCGAGCCTGCCGCGTCAGTCCTCAAGGAAGACATCGTAGCGGGACGGAAGATGCTGGAGACGGTGTGGGGGACGCCCTGACAAATTGCGGGAGATCGCAAATGACGGCATTTGACATCGATGAACTGGCATCATGGAGCGGCGGGGAATGGCTGAACAGGCCCGACGCGCCGGTCACGGGCTTTTGCTTTGACAGCAGGACAATCGCCGGCGGGGACATGTTCGTTGCGCTTTCGAGCGCCCGCGCCGACGGGCACGACTATGTCGCATCCGCGCTTGGCGGGGGCGCTTCGGCGGCGCTTGTCCGCCGCGGATTTGCCGAAGCGGCGCGCGGCGGGGCGCTGGAAGGCGCGCCGCTGCTCGCCGTTGACGATCCCCTTGCGGCATTCCAGAAGATCGCCCTTGGCTGGCGCCGCAAGGTCGCGCCATTCATAGTGGGCGTAACCGGGTCGGTTGGCAAGAGCACCGTAAAGGAGTGGACGGCGGCGATACTTTCGGACTGGCGGTCCACGGCCGCGACAAAGGCCAACTTCAACAACGACATCGGCCTTCCCGCGAGTCTGCTCAAAATCGAGGGGGGGACCGACTTCGGCGTATTCGAGGCGGGTGTCAGCCATCCGGGCGACATGGCGCCGCTTGCCGCCACGATGGCGCCAGACGCCGCGATACTGACGACCGTCGCGCCCGTGCACATTGAATTCTTCGACTCCCTCCGCGGGATTGCCGACGAAAAGGCGGGGCTCATCCGCGCGGTCCCGGCCGGCGGCTTCTGCGTCCTTGACGCGAATGGCGAATTTTTCGGCCACCTTGCGGCGCAGGCGAAGTGCCGCGTCGTAGGCGTTGCGGTAGTCCAGCCGGGGGCCGAGCCTCCTGAAGGCGCCCAATACGTGGCGCGCGTCATCGACGAGGCCGAATGCCGCTTCACGCTTGCCGGACCTGGGCTTGACGGCCCATTGGAGTTTTGCCTTGGCCGTCCCGGGGCGCACAACATCCTCAACGCATTGCTGGCCGCCGCCGCCGCGCGCGAGTGCGGCGCGCCTTGGGGGATAGTCGCGGGGCGGCTTCGCGCCCTGCCCGGAGTGGCGTTGCGGTGGGAGCGGTTCAGCCGGGACGGCATCGAATGGATATGCGACGCCTACAACGCCAACCCGATGTCGATGGCGGCGTCGATTCGCGCATTCGCCATGGCCGTGCCTTGCGGGACGGCGCGCCGCGCGTTCGTGCTTGGCGAGATGTACGAGTTGGGGCAGGGGGAGGCCGAGTACCACCGTGGCGTCGGCGAGGCGCTTGGGCGGATTGAAACGTGCGGGAGCGACATCCTTGTCTGCGTCGGGCCGCTTGCGCGGCACTACGGCACGCCGAAGTTCCGCGGGCGAGTGTTCCACGCGCACGACGCCCTTGACGCCGCGTCAATCCTGCACCGCGAAGCCGGGGCCGGCGCGGTTGTGCTGCTCAAGGCGTCGCACGGGCTCCGGCTTGACACGGTGCCGTCGCTTTATGCCATGCCGCTGCCGGAACTGTCCGGCGAAGGCGCGGCGCCAGTCGTGATTCTTGGCGCAGGGCGAAGCGGCGCCGCCGCGCGGGCCCTGCTTGAGGCAAGGGGCGTCGGGACAATAGTCCTCGACGGAGACGACCCATTCCCGGCGTGCCGGGTTTCGCTGGCCGTCGCGTCGCCGGGAATCCCAGACAGCCACCCGTGGCTTGCGGAGTGCGAGCGGCGGCGGGTGCGCGTGATAGCCGAGCTTGAGCTTGGCTACCTCTTCTGGCACGGGCGGATATTGGCGGTGACGGGATCGAAGGGCAAGAGCAGCGTAGTGAAGCTGTGCGCAGGGGCCATCTCCGCGACGGGGCGCGCGGCGGCGCCATGCGGCAACTACGGGACACCGCTAAGCGAGCTCGCGATGGCGCCGGAACCGCATGGCTGGGCGATTGTCGAGGCGTCGTCGTTCCAGCTCCAGCGCACGGCGCACTTCAGGCCCGGGATCGCCGTACTCTTGAATCTCCAGGCGGACCATCTGGA
>JAFWPM010000151.1 GCA_017509565.1 Kiritimatiellia bacterium
CACATCAACTAGTTCAGAGCTATTCAAGATAACCTCCATCGGCCGTTTCGGCCGTATCTCAAAGCGCATATCCGTAATAGTGTTCCCATACGACGACCAATGGAGGGTTCTCCGCTGGGACGAGGAATCAGGACTAAAATGAAAAAAAAGGATGGAAAAAACATGGACGACGTTCTGGGGGAGCAGCTCCGCTATCTGTTTGAAAGCGATCCGACCAGGGTCTGGAACCTTCGTGAAATCGCGGACATTCTTGGCTACAGGGGTTCGCGCGCGAAGGTGCTGGCCTCAAGGCTGGCGTCGCTTGCCGAGGACGGCGAAATCATGGCGCGCGGCGATGGCCGCTTCGCAAAGGCATCCGGGCACTCCGCCGGCGAGATCGAGGGCAAGCTTGAAATCGCGCGGTCGGGAGCGGGTTTCGTGACCGACGCCGCGCACGGGCGCGTCCTGCGCATTCCCGCCGAAGGCATACGCGGCGCCTTCCCCGGCGACATCGTCCGTGTCCGCCCAGTCAAAGTGGGCGGCGACGGGGAATCGGGGCGCATTGTGGCGATTGTCGCGCGCAACGAAAAGCTAATCTGCGCGACCATATCCATCGTCGGCGGGGATGTCTACGCGATACCGCTGAACCCCTCCTACACGAGCGACATCGCCCTTGACTCCGCCGGCGAAGCGGCCGACGGCGACCGCGTCGTAATACGCATCAAGTCCCGCGACGGGGCAAACCCGCGCGGTGAAGTCGTGGACATAATCGGCCCCGCATCAAACCCGTCGCTCGACACCGAGGCAATCTGCCGCGAATACGAGCTGCCCGGCGATTTTCCGGGCGAGGCCATGGCCGAGGCGGAGGCAATAGAATCAATCCCGGACGACGCCGAAAGCCGCCTGGATCTCCGCAAGCGCTTCATACTGACAATCGACCCCGCGGAGTCGCGCGACTTCGACGACGCGATTTCATTCCGCATCCTTCCGGACGGCAACCGCGAGCTGGGCATCCACATCGCCGATGTCGCCTCTTACGTCCGGCCGGGAAGCGCCCTTGACAGGGAGGCCTTCCGCCGCGGCAACAGCGTCTACCTCGCCGACAAGGTAATCCCTATGCTTCCAGAAGCCCTCTCGAATGGCATCTGCTCGCTTCGGCCGAAGGTTGACCGCCGCGCCTTCTCGGTCTTCATCGCATACGACAGCGCCGGCCGGCCGGTTGCCCGCTCGTTCGCCAAGAGCATAATTCGCTCCGGCATCCGCCTCAACTACGCCCAGGCGCTGGCGATCATAGAGGGGCGCCGCCCGGAGGGCATCGCGCGCCTTCCGTCCGCCGCGAAGGAACTCCTCGCCGGGGCTTCGGAACTTGCGCTGCAACTCCGCGCGATTCGCATGAAGAACGGGGCCCTCGACCTCGACCTCCCGGAATGCCGTCTCCAGATCGACGCCAGCGGCCGCATGACGGGCTTCACGCTGGAGACCTACGACGTCTCCCACCAGATGATTGAGGAGTGCATGGTCGCCGCCAACGAGGCCGTCGCGGCCGAGCTGTCGCTGCACGGGCACAGAATCGTCTCACGCCTCCATGAACCGCCGGACCCGGCGAAAATCGCAGACCTCTCGGTCTCCCTGAAGGCAATCGGCTTCGCGCCCGGCGACATTTCAAACCCGGCCAACCTCTCGCGGTTCATCGCCTCCATCCGCAACCACCCGCTCCGGGCCCAGGCCCACACCCTCATACTCCGGAGCATGAAGAGGGCGCTTTACTCCGCCGAAGGCCACGGCCACTTCGGCCTGGCCAAGGCGCGCTACTCGCACTTCACATCCCCGATCCGGCGATACTCCGACCTCGTCCTGCACCGCCAGCTGGCCGACTACATTGCAAGGAGGAGGCAGTCAGTCCCCGCGACATTCCTCGCCTCGGTCGCCGCGCGCTGCACCGAAACCGAACTCCGGGCCGACGAGGCTGAACGCACGCTTCTGGAAATCAAGAAGTTCAGGTTCCTCCAGGAGCAAATCGAACATGGAGACCCAGTATCCTACGACGCGACCATCTCCAAAGTCACATCCTTCGGACTCTTCGTGGACCTGCCGGCGCTTGTCGTCGGCGGGCTTGTCCACATCGCAACCATCTCAGACAAGTTCGTGCGGTTCGACAGGTTCGGCGGCGCGCTCGTCGCCGGCAACGCCCGCTACGCGGTAGGCCAGTCAGTAAAGGTCCACATAGCCCGGGTGGACTTCGCGGCCCGGAGGCTTGACTTCGCCCTGGACCACACCGGCGACCGCCCCGAACCTCGCAGCGGCCACAAGGGCAAGACCCGGGCCAAGGCGCCAGCCAAACGCGCGGACACACGCCGCAAACGGTAAGACAACAATGCTTCTCTTCTACATACGCCACGGGGAACCGATCTACGACCCCGACTCCCTTACCCCGCTTGGCCAACGCCAGGCCGAATCTGTCGCGCACAGGCTCTGCCTCTTCGGCATAGACCGCGTTTTCACATCCACGTCGACACGGGCAATCGAAACGGCCCGCCCGACATGCGACATCCTCCGCATCAAGCCGGAAGCCGCCCTGGACTGGATGAACGAGGCCAACGTCTGGCGCGACCTGAGCGTCGAATTCGCCCCAGGGCGCCGTCACTGGGTCTACGACGACGACGCGATGACAGAACTCTTCGCGAGCCCCGAAATCCGCCGCATGGGGCACCGCTGGCATGAGCACAGGGCGTTCGAACCATTTCCGGCCTTTGGCGAGGCAGTCCGGCGCATGCGCCGTGAGGCCGACGCATGGCTGGAGTCTCTCGGCTACCGTCACGATGGCGAAAGCTGCTTCTACCATGTGGCGGCCCCGACCGACGAGCGGGTCGCCCTTTTCGCGCACGAGGGCGCCGGGCTGCTCCTCCTCTCGACGATTCTCGACATCCCCTACCCCATGTTCGCGCCATCCTTCGCAATGTGCCACACCGGCATGACGGTAATTGAATTCAGGAACCGCGGCGGGGCATGCACCCCCCGCGTCCTTGAACTGTCAAATGACGCGCACCTCTACCGCGACGGGCTCCCGCTCAACTACCAGCGCCGCATCCGGTTCTAGTGCTCCGACAGCCCATTACCGACCTTCGACCTTCAAACCTTGGACGGGGTTGGGTTTCCGCCTTTGCGCCCCTGTGATGAAAACATTGCTGGACGCTTTTGATTTTAGTCGTTTCATCTTTGTTTTTTTTTGCAATAATCCATATGTCACGGGAGCTATCCTGTCTGGGCATCCAGCCTGCCGTGGGCATCGTCTTTTGCATTCGCCATCGAATGGCCATGTCATGCAAATTTGGCTCA
>JAFWPM010000152.1 GCA_017509565.1 Kiritimatiellia bacterium
GAAGCTCACGAAGCTTTCGGTCTTTTCCGGCCTCAACCACTTGACGGACCTTTCGATGGACAAGCGCTTCGCGACGCTGCTCGGCTTCACGCCGGAGGAGCTGGACGGGACGCTGCGCGAAAATGTCAAGGCGTTCGGCGCGATGAATGGATGGGACTTCGCCACGGCGAAGACGAAGCTTCTCGAATGGTACGATGGCTACCGCTTCTCCCCGAAATCCGAGGCCAAGGTCTGTAACCCTGTCTCGCTTGGAAGGGCCCTTGGCTCCGGGGAACTTTTGAATTACTGGGAAACGACGGGAGCGGCGACCATGATTATAAACCGCATCAAGTCGGCGGACGCGATTCCCGCCGATTTGAACGGCATGGTCGCCGATCCGATGGATCTTGACGTATGCGATGCCGAGACGATGCCGCTGGCCGCGCTTCTCTACCAGGGCGGATATCTCACGATCAAGCGTGTGCGCCCGTCAGGGCGCCTTGAACTCGGAATGCCGAATGAGGAGATTTCGAGTTCCCTTGCCAAGGGCTATGTGTCAACCTTGCTTCGCAACAGCATGCCGGATTGGAACGAAGAGCTGGCGGATGCTCAGGACGATTTGATCGAGAATGGCGTCGAAACGCTCCTTCGCAAGAATCTCCGCGCCGCGTTCGCGGCGGTGCCATACGAATGGAAGATCGAGAACGAGCGCGAGGCGAAGCGATACTTCCTTTTGTTCATGAAGCTCATCGGAGCGGACATTTCCGGCGAGCGCCAGAGCGCGCGCGGCCGCGCCGACGCAATACTGAAGGACAAATCCGGCGTTTATGTCTTCGAGTTCAAATACGGCAAGACGCCTCAGGAGGCGATCGACCAGGCGCGCACGAAGGACTACGCCGGCCCGTGGCTGGACGGCAAGCCGCCCGTCTTCCTCGTCGGCGTCAACTACGACCCCGCCAGGCGCGGCATCGACGACCCGCTCGTCGAGAAGGCATAGCGGGCATGCATGACAAAAGGTCATCAACCAGGTTCCGACCGACATACCTCGTCCCATGTCAACGAGACTTCCAACCAGGACCGTTTTGGCGGTTCTTCCAAAGTTGGACGAAAAGAGCCGCGTCGAGGCGGAATGTATCCGGAGGATTGGCACGGCGCGCCGATGGAATGTCTTTCTGGCGGAATTCCACCGCGCCAACGACGGCGGCCTGGTCCTCGATCGCTCGCCCTGCCCGGCGGAATCCCCTTCGGATCTGGTCGAGACGATCCGCCCGGACGGCATCGTTTTCCTAAGCGACACCATTCCGTTCGACGAGGCACGGCAGTTGTCCGGCGACGCTCCCCCGCTTCTTTTTCTCGGCCGGACGCCGGATCCTGGGGCGGAGAAGGCGGCACCCGCCGGTTTCGTCTTCGCCGACCAGGCCGACATCGCCATGCGGGCCACGCGCGTTCTGCTCTCCTCCGGTTACGGGCATTTCGCCTTCGTCCCGTTCTCCCAGCTGGAAACGGTCTGGAGCCGAGCGCGGGGAGAGGCGTTTGGGCGTTTCGTCCGCGAATCGGGAAAGCGGTTCCACGTTTTCCCGATGAAGGCGGGCGGACAGGGGCGCTCCGGTGCGCTGGACCGATGGCTTGAGGCGCTTCCCAAGCCATGCGGCGTCTTCGCGGCGAACGACCTCACGGGTGAGGAGGTGCTGCGCGCCTGCGCGCGAAACGGGCTCCGGGTCCCGGACGACATCGCGGTCGTGGGGGTGGACAATCTCGAACACATCTGCGAGGCGACATCGCCGGCGCTCTCAAGCGTAGCCAAGGATTCCATGTCCGAATGCTCTGCGGCGGTGTCTCTTCTTGCCAAACTAATGGACAAACGGTCGCGGCGGGAACTCGTCACCCGCGCCGTCCCGGTGATGGGAGTCGTCCTGCGCGCCTCATCTCGTTTCTGCCGCGACCGCCGCGTGGCACTGGCGCAGGAGTTCATTCGGTTAAACGCCTGCCGCGAGAAGTTCGGCCCGCGCGACGTGGTGAAAACAATGGGAATTTCGCGAACCCAGTCGGATGTTGTCTTCCGCGCCGCCACCGGGCATACGATCCTGGATGAAATCCATGCCGTCCGCATCGCCCGCGCCAAGGAGCTGCTGTCGGAGGGGCGTCGCGCGGACTTCGTCGCATCCGCGTGCGGCTACGCCTCAACCGACGATTTTCGGCGCGACTTCCGCCGCCGCCTCGGCATGACGCCCCGTAAATGGGTGCTGCAAGTCTCCGTTTGATTTGTCTTAAAATCACCGTTTGTTTTGTCTGCAATTTGGCCGGGGATAGGGCATAATAGATATGCTGTTCACGTGGATTGCGCCCTGCGTCGGGACGCGACGGCACGCAATGCAAATACAAAGCAAAGGAATGCCATCATGCACATGCCATTCATCCGGCGAAACATTCGCCATTCGTCCAATACCACGGTCGTGGCCGCCCCGCGGACGACCTCCATCCTCGTGGCATTGTCGGCCGCCGCCATCGCCGTTTCCGCGATTGCATCGGAATACTACGTCGCCACCGACGGCGTGGACGCCGCCGGGCGCGGATCGGAGGCAAGTCCGTTCCAGACGATCCAATATGCCGTCAATCAGGCGGCAAATGGCGACACCATTCGGGTGAAGCCGGGAATCTACGACCAAGGCGGCGCCGTGAACACGAGCAGTGGCATCGACCACATGAACCGCATTCTGCTGGAAAAGAGGGTTAACCTTGAATCGACCGAAGGCGCGAGCGCAACGCACATCGTTGGCGCGCCGGACCCGTCCACCGGCGGCATAGGCCGTAACGCCGTCCGTTGCATCTTCGCCAAAGATGCGGCTTCCGGTTCAACCGTGAAGGGCTTTACGCTGCGCGACGGCTATGGCGACGATGGTGTCGGCAACTATCACCGCGCCGGTGGCTTCCAGCACTTGAACGGGCTGCGCGACATCTATTTTTCCGACTGCATCGTCTCTAACTGTGCATCCTACTCGCATGGCGGGGCGCGCGGCGGCACATGGGCGCGCTGCCTCTTCACGGGAAACCGCTGCAATCACGCCACCTCCGACGGGCAGCATGCTTCGGCAGTCGGCGCCGCAAATCTGATCCACTGCGTCATCGTCGGAAACGGCGACAGCGACGAATCAAGCGCCAGGGACTGGGCTGTGAGCCAGGCCACACTGGTGAACTGCACAGTCGTCTGCAACCGTGGCAGAAGCGGACCCAACAACAGCAACGTGAAAAACACCTGCTACAACACGGTGTTCTGCGGACACGGCTACAGCGACCAACAGGACGCGAACACCTACAATAACTGCACAACCGCCGGATATCCGGTGTTTTCTCCGCTGGCCAACGACTGGCGCGTTGTCGCGGGGAGCGCGGCCGATTCGGCGGGTGACATTTCTCGGCTGACCTCCGTGTCGTTCGCCAACGCCACGTTGATGGCTGAATACTACCCCGGATTGGCCAGCAAGGACTTTGCCGGACACGACATCGACCTCACAGCGGCAAGCGTCCATGCTGGAGCCATCCAGGAAACAGTCTCGACCGACGGCGGCGTCCTGCGCCTCGCCGGCCCTTTTTCCCTGAACGGAATCTCCGTGCCGGACGGCATGCCGACCTATCTCCAGACGACGAATCTTCTCACGCAGTATCGCGTGGAGTTCGGTCGTAGCAGAACATCCGGCTCGTCCACGACGTATCTGCGGACCGTCCGGCGCCGTTCCGGCAATGAACTATTTCTCACTCCGGCATTCGACGACTCGCTCATGATGATGGTGCCGCCCAAGTCGGGCGTTGCCTCGACCAACGAACCGCTCTACTCCAAGGCTCTTTGGGTCGATGCCAAGGCCGGCGACGACACGAGCAACAGCGGCGCGGAAGCCTCGCCGTTCGCCACGATTCAGAAGGCCGTTGATGCCGGCGGAAGCGACACGGTCGTTTACGTCGCTCCCGGCATTTACAATCAGGGCGGCGTTGTCTCGACCGACCGGGAGGCCGCACCATACGTGAACACCCGCGTGTGGATAACGAACTCGAATGTCCGCGTCGTTGGCGTCTCCGGCGCGGAGCGGACCGTCATTGTCGGCGCACCGGATCCCGGCACCGGTGGCCTGGGCGATCGCGCATGGCGTTGCGTCGGGTCGAGCAAGTCGGCATTCTTCGCCGGCTTCACGCTCTCCAACGGCTGGACCCGCGCATGTTCCTCGGATACCGACAAGGCGGGGTTTGGCGCGGCTGCGTTTGGCACCGCCAGCCAATACATTTTCCTCCACGACTGCATCGTGACGGCTTGCCACGCCTACGGCGACATCTGCCAAAAGTCGGCCGCATACCGGTGCCGGATTTTCGGCAATGTCGCCGAAAACGAGTCGCTTTTCTCCGGCGAATGGGGCCGCATCGTCTGCACGTGGGTGGGGCCGAACACGACCCGCAGCAGCGACTATTTCGGGTATGTCGGTCAGAACTGCGAGGCGTGGTTCTCGACGCTCGTGGTGCC
>JAFWPM010000153.1 GCA_017509565.1 Kiritimatiellia bacterium
GCTGCTTCTGGCCGCCGGAGAGCTGGCCCGGATATGCGCGGGCCTTGGACTCAAGCCCGACGCGCTTCAGCAGCTCGAAGGCGCGCTCCTCGGCCTCGGCCTTGGAGACGCCGCGGATCAGCTTTGGCGCAAGCGTGATGTTGTCAAGCACCGTAAGGTGGGCGAAGAGGTTGAAGTGCTGGAACACCATCCCCATGTCGGAGCGGTAGCGGTTGCGGTTGCGCTCGCCCTCGCGGTGGGACAGGCGGCGGAAGGTTTCGGAACCACCTTCCCCGCGCTGGCCGGCGCCGCCGGAGACAATCTCCTCGCCGCCGAACCAGATTTTCCCCTGCGTTGGCTCCTCAAGCAGGTTGAGGCAGCGCAGGAACGTTGACTTGCCGCCGCCGGACGGGCCAATCACCACCACGACCTCGCCCTTGCGATTTGTCGTGGTTATGCCCTTGAGGACCTGGAGCTTTCCAACGCTCTTGTGCAGGTCCTCGACCTCGATGAGGGGGTGGCCGGGGGGGACGACGGGGCGCGCGGAGGCGAATGAGTGTGATTGCTGCTTCATGCTAGGCCTCCTCGGCGCCGGTGTTGCGCAGGTGCTTTTCAAGCCGCGTCAGGAGCTTCGAGAATATCATGACGAGGATAAGGTAGATAATGGCGACGGCGAGGAACGGGATGTAGGCCTGGTATGTCTGCGAACGGATGATGGAACCGCCGCGCGCGAGGTCGTCAAGCCCTATGAAGGAGGCGATCGACGTGTCCTTGAGCATTACGATGAACTCGTTTCCAAGCGCCGGGAGGACATTGCGTATGGCCTGCGGCAGGACGATCATGCACATCCCCTGCGTGTAGGAGAGGCCGAGGGACCTGGCCGCCTCCATCTGGCCGTTGTCTATCGACTCGATGCCGGCGCGGATGATTTCGGCGACGTAGGCCCCGGAGTTGAAGCCGAACGCGAGTATCGCCACGAGTATCTTGTTGTTGATGTTAGAGAAGATGATGAAGTAGGCGATCAGCAGCTGGACGGTCATCGGCGTCCCGCGGATGACCGTTATGTAAAGCTTGGCGAAGGCGTTGAGAAGGACGAGCCGGCCGTGCCTGTCATGGGTTGTGCGGACCACGGCCAGCAGGAAGCCGATGACTGCGCCAAGCATGACGGCGCAAAGCGCCACGGTGATAGTTATGCGGAGGCCGCGCGTGAGATAGTGCCAGCGGCCCTTGTAGTCCTGGACTGTGACGGTTTCCTCGGTTCCGTCCGGGCGGACGCGCGTCTCCTCGTGGGTGCCGAATGGGATCTTCTTGATGAAGCAGACGTAGAAGTTGTTCTCGAAAGCCGCGAGCGGGGTGCGGACAACTGGCAGCATTACGCGGAAGCGGTCGCCGGGATCGCCGGCGCGCGCGATGGTGAATTCGATGTTCTCAAGGCGCGACGGGAGCGCTGTGACTGTGAATGACGCGGCGGACTCGCCCTTGGCGAAGGCCAGTGTCGCTGGGGAGACGTCGCACACGGCGCCGGAGCCGTCAGCCGCCCCCGGGAAGCCTATGATGTACTCGGCGGCCTCCGAGGCGTCGGCGCGCACAAGCATGACTTCCGTCGGGGTGCCGCGCGACAGTCCCAGCCTGAGGCGCGGGGCTTCGCCCGGGGCGCCATCCTCCCTGGGCGGCAGGGACAGCGAGGCTGCGCGGCGCCCGTCGCGCTCCTTGATGGAGAGCGAGAGCGTCGCGCTGGACTGGCCCGCCTCCAGCGGCAGGCGGGCGGAAAGCGGGATCTTCCGCCCAGGGATGCCGAGTTCGATTTCGTAGACGGACTTCTCGTCGGAGTAGCTGCGTTCGAGAAGGATTGGCCGCGAAAGCGGCTCGTCAAGCGAAACGGAACCGGCACCGGCGGGAATGGCATCCGCCGCATCCTGCGCGGCGGCAGCCCCAGGCAGGCCGAGCAGGACCGCTGCGGCCGCCACTGTCGCCTTGAGTAGCATGAATGGATTGCGGCGGATGACTTTCATCGGTATCCCCTGTCGATATGGTTTGCAGCGCAGCCGGCCTATTCGGCCTTCGCGCCCTCGGCCTCCTGGAGGGCGTCGGCCTTCGCCGTCCACTCGTCCTTGATTTCGTCGAGCTTGCCGGAGGCGTCGAGTTCGTCGATGACCTTGTTGACGATGGCGAGGAACTCGGGCTGGTTCTTCTTTACGGCAATGGCGTACTCCTCGACGGTGAGGAAGTCGGAGATGTCGTAGTCGGGCTCGCCCTTGATGAGGTTCTTCGCGGGATCGATGTCGGCGATTACAACATCGACCTTGCCGGACTTCATCGCGGCGAAGGCGCTTGCCGGGGAGTCGAACATTTCAGGATCCTGGCCGAGCTGCTCGCGGACAAAGTCGGCGCTGGTCGTGCCGTTCTGGACGCCGACGCGCTTGCCCTTGGCGTCCTCGCCCTTCTCAAAGGGGCGGTCCTTGGCGTAGACGAAGACGATGCCGGTGCGGACGTAGGGGTGCGAGAAGTCGACCATCATCTTGCGGTCTTCGGTGACGGTGATGCCCGCGGCGGCGAGCTCGGCCTTGCCGGCGATGAGGGACGGGAGGACGGAGTCGAACTCGACGTCCTCGATCTTGAGCTCCTTGCCGAGCTCCTTGGCGATGGCCTTGCAGATCTCGACGTCGATGCCGACGATCTCGGTGCCCTGGCGGAACTCGTAGGGCGGGAAGGTGGCCTCGGTGATCATGCGGACCGCTCCAGTTGCGGGAGCCGTTTCCTTGGCTTCGCCATCGGCGAAAACTGCGGATGCCGCGACAACTGTCGCAAGCGCGATATTGAAGAACTTGACGTTCATTTTTCTCCTTGGTTTGTTGGGTGAAGTTTCGGTGAATGCAACAATTATAGCATTTGCGCCCCTTTTTGAAAAGGGGAAAATCGCGGCGCCGCTGGCCATCGGGGATTGCGGCGCGGCACCGCA
>JAFWPM010000018.1 GCA_017509565.1 Kiritimatiellia bacterium
CGCCGAAATCTGCCGCATGTCCTTCGCGGGCGACGCCGAGGGCGCGGCGCGGATGCAGGACGAGGCGAACCGCGTCGTCGAGCTGATGATCGAGAACGAGAACTGGTCGTACCGCAAGGCCATGATGAAATACATCGGCCTCGACTGCGGCCCCTACCGCTACCCCTACGCGCCGCTCACCGACGCGGAATACGCCGCCTTTGCGAAGCGCATCGACGCGCTCGGCATCCTGCCGAAGAAACAATAGGCCCCGCTTTTATTTCACACCCCATCCGGAACAAAGGAGAAATACATGAAGACAGCAACATCAATCGAACGCATCCGCCCGCGCTTCTTGTTCAAAACATGCATGGCGCCTTTTCTATTTCTCCTGGCCTTGCCGATGGCGGTTCAGGCCGGGGAGTATTGGCTGAAGACGGCAGTTGCGGCCCCGATTTCGGTGCCCGCGAACTGGACGAACTCCGTGGGCGTCGCACCGAGTGCGATCAATGCGGACGACATCCTCCACATCGTCAAATCGGAGGCTGTCGCACTTGCCGGAACGGGGGCGGCCGTGACGCACGACGGGGCGTTCCATATCGGAGCCGACGATGGCTCAACGACGCCCACCATCAGACTGCAAAACGATGTGACCTTCAATGATTTCCGTTGGCATTCGGGGGCCATCATGGGATATCGCGGCTCATACATGTACATGGTGTCCGGCAATGCAGCCCTTGACAATCCTTCGGCGGAACATCGGGCTTCATTTACGGCCTCCAGTGGTTGGGCCGGCCTGATTCTGAACGCAAATCTATCCTGCTCCGACGCAGGTGTGGCGATTAATGTCAATCCCGCTCCCGCCAAACCTGCGGAAAGCCTTTTTGTCATAGGCGGTGACAATGCGGCCTATCAGGGAAAGTTCCGTTTGAATTCCGCGATGGTTCCTTTTGAACTTGCCTCGGCGAACGCGCTTGGCTCCCCTTCGACCGGCCGTTCCGACGCGCTTTCAGTGGAGGCGGCAAATGCGGTTCTGTCCGTGAAGAGCGGCATCGCTCCCAACGCCGCGCGCGGAATTGCAATCGACGCATCCGGTTTTCGCATTTGCGCGACCAACTACGATTTTTCGGCCGACAAGGCCCACAATGCCGCTCCATACGAGGACTGCTCGTCCTTTGAACTTCCGATGCCGATTTCAGGAGGCTATGGCTTTACGAAGGACGGCGACGGAACGGTGACGTTGAGCGGCGCCTACACGGCGGGCGACATCGTCGTCGCCAACGGGACGCTCCGCATTGATTCGGCGGCGACCTTCCCGGCTGGGCAGAAGATTTCCGTCGCTTCCGGTGCCGCGCTTTGCGCGGTCAAGGCCCCGTCCGGATTCGTCGTGGACGCGGAACCCGGCGCCGTCGTGCAGTTCGGCCTCGATTCCATTGTCGTTCCCTACGACGACAACACACATTCGGCGACACCCGTCACGCTGGACTCGTCCTATCAGGTCCCGTCCGGCACCGTGCAGGAGATTGCGTTGTCTGAACCCGTCGCGCTTCCGCTTCATGTCGCCCCGGCGCGGCAGGAGGTCCTGACCGTCGCCGCCGGCGCGGCGGATCTTTCGGCGGACGATTTCGTCGATGCGACCGAAAAGACCTACGGCCTCCCGAAGACATCGTTCACAGTCGAAAAGGACGGCGCGGGCGTCCAGCACGTCTATCTGATGATTCGCCCGGTCGTCGTGAGCCTGATGGCGTTCAACAACATTGGGATAAACGGCACCGCGGAAACATGGTCCAATGGTTCCGCCGCGCAGGAAGGCTTCGACTATCTGATTACGAATTCCGTGAACGGCATCGAGAATGTTGCATTCGCCGGCGATTCGCTTACGATTGCCGAAGCGGATGTATATTCCCGCGAGAACTCGATCCTATCCACCGCCACAATCTATCCGGGGAAAATGATCCGTCAGAACCGCTCGACGGGCGGTGGAAAATGGACGATTGACGGCAATATCTGCATCATTGGCGAATATGGCGACGGCAACGATTTGACGTTCCAGGCAAGATATGCGGGCGGATACCATCGTCTTTCCGCCAATCTTTCCGGATCGGGGTCGTTGAAACTCGTGGGCGCGGGTGTCGATGCCGGCATTGTTGGCGGCTATCCTCTGGGCAGCCCGCAGCTCTACGGCGACAATTCGGCCTATCATGGCAAAATATATGTCACTTACAGTGACAACAACCGGACGGAGTATAACGGCACACCGTTTGGATTCAACAGCGCGGCGGCGCTTGGCGGCGCGCTGGACGAGTTCAAATACGATTCGCTGGAACTGGACAGATGCAGCATGATGTGTCCGGCGGAGAGCATGACGTTCTCCACGGAGAACCGCGGTATCCACGGCTCCGGGCCATTCGGCTTCGACGTCACGAACGGCGTCACGTTCCAGGTCGGCGTCCCCGTCCGCATGGACGACGACATGTTCAAGCACGGCGGCGGCGACCTCCTGCTCGGCGGGGCAATTTCGTTCGGGGAGAACGCCTCCAAGACCTGCTACGTCCGCGAGGGCGGCATCGGGGCATTGAACGACGACGCTGTGGCTGGGCTGGACGTTGTATTCTCCAACGCGACGAAAATCGTCGTCTCGCCGGACGCGGCGCTTGTGAACGGCTTTACGGGCAGCCTGTCGTTTGAACCTGCCGATGCGGCCACAACGGTCGCGGTCTCAGTCCCTGACGGGTTCGCGCCGTCCGGCGAAGGCCCGGTCACGGCCGTGATCGCTACCGTTCCGGCGTCCGCCGGCGACCTGTCGTCGCGCTTTGTCCCAGGAAAGGCCATGGGGCTGACTGGCACGATTGAAACGGAGAGCGTGACGGTCGAAGGGACGCCTTGCACACGCTACACTGTGAAATACATTCCCGCCGCGACGATTATTCTCTTCCGATGAGGGAAGCGCGCAGAGGAAGACTTCGCCTTGCCGTGGTCGCCGTCCTGCTGTCGGCGGCGACGGTCGCGCATGGCGGACTTTCCGTGGAGCTCGACTCTTCCGGCGTCTCCTGGATCTGCGGCGAGGACGGCGGGCGCATCATTGGCGTCGGCGCGTTGCGCGTGAAGCAGAAGGGGTGGCGGGGCTCCGTGTCCGTCACGCAGGAGGAGGACTGCGTCGTCGCCGTCTTCACGGCGGCGGGCGGCGAGGGGCGGCCCCACGGCTGGACAGTCCCGACCCCGCTCGGCAAGGGCGCGCGGAAGGAGCCGTTCCCCATCAAGGCCGGTCGCTGGCGGCGGCACCCAGCCGGACGCGAGGCCGAGCCTGTGGAAGTGTCCCTTGGAAAGTGGAAGGTCGTCCGCTCGCCGCACGGGAACCTCATTTTCAGCCTCGGCGGCAACGAAAACTGGTGCGGCGACAGGCATGAGAGCGTCGAGTTCGTGGACGGCGCGGAGGGCGTTTTATCGCGCAGAATCGCCTTTCACGAAATGCGTGAGGAGGAGACACCGGAGGAATGCGTTGCGCGGATGGCGGGACTGCCGTTCCGGCCGTCGCTTGGCTGCCCCGTCCGCAACAATATCTTCGACGGCGGTGGCGCGGCGCTGGACGTCGCCGTCGCGGAGACGGCTGGACGCCGCGTTTCCGGTGCGCCGGTTTCCCTGACAGTGCGCGATTGGGACGGCAACGCGATATTCGCTGACCGCCGCCCCGCCGACATCCAGCCGCATGGGCGATTCGGCGGGCGCGTCGCGGTGCCGACGCCGGGGCGCGGCGTCTATTTCGTGGAACTCGCGGTCGGGGAAGGCGAGGAGGAGGAGTTCACACGCACGACGTTCGCGGTGGTTCCCCCGTTCCGCTTTTCTCCGGACGACACCTTTTTCGGACTCTGCCTCCGCACGGGGCGGACATTTCACGACGAGAGGGAGGAGGAATACGCCCTTGCCGCGCGGCTCGGGTTCCGCTATCTGCGCGGCGGCGACGACGCGCTCGCGCGACGCTTCGGCATGCGGGCGGGCTTTTCGCGCCAAATGCCAAGGCACGACTATGGGGCCGAGGCCGGCGACGCCGCCGAGGTCGAAGGGTGGCTTGACGAAATCGCCAGGATGGGGTCGCCCCTCTTCGAGTTCGGAAACGAGGTCGGACACTTCGAGGACGAGGCGGAGCGCCACGTCCTCTACGACCGCTATGGCGGCTGGCTCGACGCCATCCGCGCCGCCCGCGCGCGGCGCGGCATGTCCTTCCAAATCGCCTACGGCACGAGTTCGCGCCGCCCCGAACTCATGCGCCTCATCGAGGACAAGGGCATCTTCAGAAAACTCGACATGTTCGTCGTCCACCCCGGCCGCCTCAACTGGACGCCTGACCTCGTCGGCCCCGGCTGGCGCTATCGGGGGCTGATCCTCGGTTCCAAGAAAATCTACGACGATTTCGGACATGCGTCCACGCCGATCATCCTGACTGAGGTTTACACGAAGACACAGCCGCATTCGCCACATTCCGACTCGCTCCGGCAGAGCGCCGAGAGCGCCGTCCTGAACGCCGTCATCGCAAAGGCCGACGGCATGGCGGGCTTCTGCGCCTTCCAGCTGCACGAAGGGACCTCCTTCGACGAAAACGGCATCGCGCCCAAGGACAGCCGCATGCCCGTGCAGTGGCACTACGGGATCATGAACCGCGACAATTCTCCGAAGCCGTCGGCCGTCGCCTACGAAACCGCCGCCGAGGAGCTGGAAGGGGCGCGGTTCGACAGGGAAGTGCGCCTTGCGGGAACGAACCTGCGGGGCTTCGTCTTCGACACGCCCCGCGGACCGCTCGCCGTCCTCTGGGACCGCACCGAGGGCTACGACCTTCGGACGCAGGGCCCGCGCAGGCGCGACAAGGGGGAACCGTTCTTCCACTTCGAGCCGTGGCTCGACAACTGGCGCGTTCGGACGGACTATGTCTTCAAGGTGGCCGACGGGGCGCGCGGCGTCACCGTCCGCGACGCGATTGGACGCGAAAGCGAGATTCCCGCCGCCGGTGGCCGCGTCGCCCTCGCGCTCACCGGCGCACCGGTCTTCGTCCGCGGCCTCGACCCCGCGCAGTTCGACGACGCGACATCCCATAGCCCGGAAATCCCCGAAACGTCCGACGAGGCCGAGGTGCATGACGATGGCTAATGTTGCCAGTATCCAGTTCCAATTTCCTTTTTCCATTGACAACTGGCAACATTCCTTCACCTAGACATTGGCAACTGGCAACATTGGCAACTGGCAACATTCCCACATTGGCAACATTCCTTCCTTCAACCTTTCAACCTTTCAACCTTTCAACTCTTTTTCCCCCATGCTCACAAACGCCCTATCCATGATCACCGCGCTGCAAACCGTCGTGAATCCGCTTCCCGAGACGCCGCCGGACGAGCCTCTTCGCGACGCGCGCGCCTACTCGCTCGAAATCGACGAAAACGGAAACGGCACGGACGGCTTCTACCCGCTCGGCATCCTGCGCGACTGGACGGAGACGGGCTTCGCCGTTCCAGCCGGCGCGAACTACAGCGTCATCGGGGGAATGACCCCCGACAGGAAGTTTCCGTCGCCCGGCCCCGGCGTCCGGGGCGTGAACATCCCGGCGTGCCAGTCCGCATGGAAGGACAAGTCCCTGCCGAAGGCGCTGGGGCCCGACGGCCAGCCGCTGCGGCGACGGCCCGTGAACCTCTTCGACCCGGAGACGCTCGACAAGATCTTCGCCTTCGCGCGGGGAGCCGTCTCCAACGCCGTGGCGCAGGCCGACGAGCGCATCTTCAAGTGGGAGATCGACAACGAGTTCATCCCCGAACTCGACTTCTCGCCGCAGGCGGTCGAGGCCTTCCGCAAGTGGCTTCCCGGCTGGTACGGCGGCGACGTGGAAACGTTTCGCCGCGTATGGGGCGAGGACTTCGCGGGGTTCGACGACGCCGTCGCCATTCCGCCCGACAACTGCCATGCGCGCCCCGGCCCCTTCATGGACTGGCTGCGCTTCCAGCAGGAGTCGTTCGCGGACTTTCTCGCCAACCTGTATCGGACGATTTCGGACGCCGACCCGCGCCACCGTCCCGTGAACGGCAAGGACACGCAGAGTTCGCTTGAAATGCTGCGCATCGCGCGCGCCCGCCGCGCCAACCACGAGCTCATCGGCGAGGCGATCCGGCCCTACACGCGGGGCGTCCGCGGCATGGACCACTACGGCCACGGCGATCGTAACGCCTACGAACTGAACTTCTACGCGCTCACGGCCACCCCGCCCGACTGGCAGCCCGGCGCGCGCGCCGGCATCCTCTACGGCGAGAACAACAACCACAACGGCCCCGGCTGGCAGTGGGCGCAGACCCTTTGGCGCATGCCGCCCAACGGCCTCAAGGGCGGAAACTTCTTCTGCTCCGGCTGGTTCGGCTGCTGGGGCGACTGGGCGAGCTTCGGCTTCGAGAACCCCGACGCCACGAAGCGCGAAAAGTTCTGGTATGTGCCGCGCTTCTTCGCCACCATCCACCGCGCCGAGCGCTTCTTCACGCAGTCCGCCCCGGCGCGCGACGTGCCGAAGGTCGCGATGCTCCTCGCGCAGCGCGACATCCCCTTCGGGCAGGACGACAACCTCTCGCCGTGGACCTTCCCGATCAACTCGCGCCTGCGCGTCTTCTCGCACCTGCGCGACGCCGGTTGCTTCGTCGATGTCATCCCGTATTCCCGCCTTGCGCCGGAAACCCTTCGCCGCTACGGCGCGCTCTTCCTCGTCTCCGCCGAACACCTCTCCGCCGCCGACATCGCGAACATCCGCGAATACGTGCGGGGCGGCGGCGTCCTTGTCTGCGACTGCCGCGCGGGGCAGTTCAACGAGCACAACCTCGCGCGCCGGGACGGCGGCCTCTCCGACGTGCTGGGCCTCGCGTTCGACGGCATCTGGGAATCGGGCGACACCGTCGTCGATCCGGGCGACGTGTGGTTCGACACGCGCTTCGGCCGCATCCTGCGCGGCGACGGCCGCGTGAAGTTCACGGCCACGACGGCGAAGCCCGCCAACGCCCATAGCGCCCTTTTCTACGACAACAAGGCCGCCGTCCTGATGGAGAACCGCTTCGGCGATGGGCGCGCCTACTGGATGAACACGCAGATGGGGACGCTGCGCAGCGAATCGTCGGACGGCGAGGAACCGGCCTGCGACTTCTTCCGCGACCTGCTTTCGCGCGCGGACGTCGCGACCTCCTACGAAATCTCCACGGACCGCAGGTGCGACGTGCGCGTCGAGACGCCGCTCGTCGATGGCAGGGGGAGCGCCGTCGTCATGGTGGCGGGTCGCACGTGGAAGCCGCTGGAGCCGATGCGCCTCACGATGCGGCTGCCCGCGAATTTGAAATTCGAGACGGCCTTCGTTTCGATGGCCGAGGAAAACCGCCTCTTCCCTCTCGCGTTTGAGAGGGTAGGGGATTCCGCCGTTTTCGACCTCCCGGCCATCAAGTCCGCCGCCGCGATCTGGCTCATGGCCCCCGACCACCCGCCGCTGCTCGGATCGTTCTTCGAGTGGGAAGGCGCCACCGCCGCGCCCGGCGAGGCGACCCCGCTTGTGAAGCCCGGCGAGTCCTTCGGCATCGCCGTCCAGGTCGCGAACCCATCCGGCAAGGCGCTCGAAGGCGCGGCGCTGCGCGTCCGCGCGATCCAGGGCTGGTCTGTCGAATGCGTGGAGCCGCTCGGCGCCGTCCCGCCGCACGCCATCGCCAAGGCCCGCTACCGCGTCACCGTCGGCGGAGACAGCCCTGAAATGCGGCCGAACCACGTGCAGCCTGTCGTTGCGGACCTCTTCGAGGGGGAAAGGCGCGTCGCCGTCACGCACACGGTCGTGCAGGCCGACATCGACAAGGTCGGGCACGAACTGCTCCTCTCCGACAACTGGGTCTCCGCCGACTGCCAGTGGAGCGTCTGGAATGGCGCGTCCTACCGCTACATCACGCAGGCGGACGAGGCGAAAGGCGAGCAGATCGTCGATACTCTCCACACCCGCCGCGCCGACGGTAGCGACGTCTTCGCCCTCCAGAGCGGCGACCGCTCGGAAAGGCTGAGGCACGCTTCGTGGAAGGGGCTTGAACGCGTGGAGGTGGAATGGGATTTGAAGGCTCCGTTCGACATCACGCGCATTCTCGCAAAGCGCACCGTCGAGATAAGAAAACTCTCCGACAGGAAGGACGCCGCCGATCCTGTCGCCATCGCGTATTCGCTTTCCGAGACTGGCGCGGATTGGACGGAGCCTGTGCGCCTCCCCTTCGTCTGCGATGCCCAGGGCTTCTGCGACATCGAGCTTCCCGAAGCGAGGCGCGCTCGCTTCGTGCGCCTCGCTTTTGAGTGTGACCCCGCCAAGACGACCAGGCTCGACGAAACCTGGATCTTCGGCAAACTTCCTTGATGGCCTTTTCCGGGAACCATGAAACAGCCATGACACAAAACACCATCCATCTCCCGGCTGCGCCGGTGCGCGGCGAATGCGACGCGCTCGTCTGCGGCGGCGGACCCGCCGGATGCGCCGCCGCGCTCGCCGCGCGGCGCGAGGGGCTTGACGTCCTTCTTGTGGA
>JAFWPM010000019.1 GCA_017509565.1 Kiritimatiellia bacterium
AATTTTCAAATTTCAAATTTTCAAATCTTTTCCCCAAGTCCAATTCCCTCCCATTTGCATGCTTGCCCGCCTCTGCATAGAAAACGCCCCTGCCGACCGGCTCTTCGACTACGAGGTGCCGGAGGAATTGGCGCGTAGCGTGTCCGTTGGCTCGCGCGTCAGGGCGCCCTTTGCGCGGAGGATGGCGCGCGGCTTTGTGGTGGAGTTTCCGGAGAAGAGCGACTACGCCGGCAGGCTGGCGCGGATCGCCGGAGTCGAGGAGCCTTCGCCGATGATCCTGCCACCGCTGGTCGCGCTGGCGCGCTGGATGTCGCGCTACTACATGGCGCCCCTGGGCAAGTGCCTTGAAACAATACTCCCGGCCCCGGTCCGCACCGGCAACGTGCGGGAGAAGAAGATGCTCTACGTGGCCGCGGCCCCTTCTGGGCGGGGGGCGGAGCCGTGCGCGCTAACCTCCCGCCAGGCGCAGCTGCTCGCGGACATCGGGCGCGTCGGCGGCGGCTGGCTCGGCCAGGTTTGCCGGGAGTTCAAGTGCAGCGTGGAGACCCTGAAGAGGTTGGAGGCGCTTGGGGCGCTCACAATCGAGGAGAAGCAGGCGCGGCGCGACCCTCTGCGGCGCGGCCGCATCCTGCCATCCAGGCCGCTTCCGCTGAATGCGGAGCAGGCCGCCGCCCTCGCCGAAATAGTCGCCGCTCTCCCGGAGGGCCAGGGACCTGTCCCCCTGGCCATGCAGGGGGGCTGGGGGCGTGAGCCCCCGGCGACCACTACGAGTTTTGCGGCACATCATGGCCAGGGGCCTGTCCCCATGGCCATGCAGGGGGGCGGGGGGCGTGAGCCCCCGGCGACCACTACGAGTTTTGTCAGGCCGGGCCCTGTCCCGGCCGGGCGCGGGGGTCCGGGGGCGCGAAGCCCCCGGCTCCTTTTCGGCGTCACCGGCAGCGGCAAGACCGAAGTCTATCTCCAGGCCATTGCCGCCGCGCTGGAGCGCGGCCTTGGCGCCATCGTCCTGGTGCCGGAAATATCGCTCACGCCGCAGACCGTCCAGCGATTCGCCTCGCGCTTCGGCGCAAGCATCGCGGTGCTGCACAGCGCCCTGTCGAATGGCGAGCGCTTCGACGAGTGGCAGCGCATCCGGCGGGGCGAGGCGCGCGTCGTAGTCGGGCCACGCTCGGCGATTTTCGCGCCCGTGCGACGCCTCGGACTGATCGTGGTGGACGAGGAGCACGAGCCAAGCTACAAGCAGGAGGAGGCGCCGCGCTACAACGCGCGCGACGCCGCCGTAATGCGCGCCCACATCGAAGGCTGCGCCGTCGTCCTGGGCTCGGCCACGCCGGCGCTGGAGTCGTGGAACAACGCCCGCGCCGGCAAATACCGGCTGCTACGGCTCCCGCGCCGCGCAGCGGAGGGGGCGGCGATGCCGCTGGTCCACATCGTGGACATGCGCCTGGAGAACGCGCGCGAGGGCCGCGCCTGCGTTTTCTCGAAGGAGCTGCTGAACGCGATTGGCGAGCGCCTGGAGCGCTCGGAGCAGGTGATGGTCTTCCTGAACAGGCGCGGCTATTCGACCTCGCTGTCCTGCGAGAAATGCGGCCATGTCGCGACCTGCCCGCGCTGCGACATCCCCTTCACATACCACAGGGCGGACGACTGCCTGCGGTGCCATGTCTGCGGCGCGTGGGAGCGCGTCCCCGCCGCATGCCCGGACTGCGGCGACCCCGGCATCCGCTACGCCGGCGTCGGCACCCAGCGCGTGGAGCAGATTCTGCGGCGCTGCTTCCCCCGCGCGAACATTGCGCGCATGGACGCCGACTCCACCTCCCGCAAGGAGAGCCACGACGACATTCTCGACGCCTTCAAGGCCGGGCGGACCGACATCCTCGTCGGGACGCAGATGATTGCGAAGGGCCTGCACTTCCCGCGCGTCACCCTCGTCGGGATAGTGAACGCCGACACCTCGCTCAACGTCCCCGACTTCCGCGCCGGCGAGAGGACATTCCAGCTGCTGGCGCAGGTGTCGGGGCGCACGGGGCGTGGCGTGATGCCGGGCGAGGTATACGTCCAGACCTTCTCGCCGGAGCATCCGGCGGTCATGATGGCGCGCACTGAGGACTACGCCGGATTCGTCGACACCGAACTCCCGGAGCGCCAGGCGCTTGGCTATCCGCCATTCACGCATCTGACGTGCGTGACAGTCGCCGGCCCGGACGAGCGGCTGGCCCAGCGTCTGGCGCAGAGGCTCCGCTCGGCGACGTCCGCGGCGGCCGCCTCCGTGGGCGGCGGGGTCGAGATTTCCGAGGCGTGCCCTGCCATCCTGGCGAAGGCCGACGGCATCTTCCGCTTCCAGATTGTGCTCCGCGCCCCGTCGGCCCTGAAGACGAACGCCATCCTGGGCGCCGCGCTGGCGGCCGTCCCGGCCGAACCGCCATTCAGGATCGGCGTCGATGTGGACGCCTTCAACTTCTAGTGCGCCGAATGCGCCAGCCGCCTAGCGGCCCCAGTCGCCGCCCTCGACGAGCTCCGGGCAGATCCAGGCGGTGACGGCGGCGCATTCCACGCCGAACGGCAGGTAGCCGGCAAATCCGACAACTGGCATCTCCCATATCTGGAAGCGGTGGACGAGCGGAACCGAGTAGACCCATTTGGCGACGGCGTAGTAGTTCCAGGTCTCCCAGCACAGGCCGCAGACAAGCGCCGCGGCCGCGAAGCGGAGAACCAGCGCCCAGTTGCGCCCGCCGGGGAGCCCCATCACGCTGGGTTCGCCGAGTGCGGCCTGGACCAGCATGAAGACCATCAGCGGCGAGAGCCAGAGAAGCGGGAAGGTGTATTTCGGCAGGAATACTATCCCGGAGAGGCCCAGCGCCGAAACGAACAGAAGCAGGGCGATTGTCCGCCAGTTGCGCATGTTGACCGGGGAGAGGTCGGAGAAGCGCGCGTCGTCGAACGGCCCGAAGGTGTGGAGGAACGCGGCCGTGGCCGTGACCGCCGGGAGGACCGACGAGAAGCACAGCGTCGCGTAGAAGGCGTATTCCCAGGCGTCCATCTGCGAGACGCCGAGGTAGTACCAGTTCCAGACGTAGCGGTTGAGGTATTCGAAGAACCACCAGAATAGGGCGCTTGCCGGGAAGGTCGCGAGATATGGCCCGGTCCGGGATGTGAGCGGGGACTTGCCGCTGCGCATGACGCACAGGGCGTTCATGACGAGAATGTAGCCAAGCCACAGTGGCGCGTAGGAGATTTCGGGCTGTATCGCGCGGCAGAAGCCGAACTTCGCCCAGCAGAAGACCCACGCCACGGCCAGTTCGGCGAGGCCGAGCCATCCCCACCAGGGGAACGGGGCGCCCCTGGCCCGCCGGACGCGCGCGGCGCCCCGGGACTTGGACACCGCGCGGCGCACGAGCGGGCGCAGGCAGGCGAAGGTGAAGGCGGCGAAGCCGCAGAACCACCACCACGAGAACGGGCACCGGTGGTTCCAGAGCTTTTCCGGATGGAAGCCCCAGTCCTCGGTGCGCGGCGGGAAGCTTTTCACGCCCTCCCAGATTTCGGCATGGCCCCCGAGCCAGGCGCAGAGCGCCGGCGTCCCGAGGAGTATCGTCGCGAGGGCGACAATGTGGACCGCCCTTTTTGCATTGGTGTTCATCTTCATCGTTACTTCCAAAAGTCCCATACGCCGCAGACGGCAATCGCCACGGCCATGCCGAACAGGACGCCCACCAGCACTTCGCGGTGGCGGTGGCCGAGGTTCTCATCAAGGGTCCTGGCCTCCACGGCCGTGGCCGGCGACTCGTTCAGGCGCGCGGCGATGCGGTTTAGAAGGGCCGCGTGTTCGCCTGAGGCGCGCCGCAGGGAGACTGCATCCGCGATGGTAATCGTGGCGAAGCCGACGGCTATCATGGCCTCGGGGGAGTCGAAGCCGTCGGTCAGGCCCACGGCGACGGACAGCGCGGTGACGAGGGCGGTGTGGGCGCTCGGCATGCCGCCGGAGCCGCGCAGGTGCGAGAGCGCAGGCCTCCCTGTCCTGATCCAGGCGCCGAGGAACTTTGCGAACTGCGCCAGGCCGCCTGCCAGAAACGCGGAAACGAACCAGGGGTGCCGCACAATCTCAAAAACGTTGAGGTCCCCCCAGCTCCTGATGACGCCCATCGCCAATGCCGGTGAAAAGATTTCCATGAAGAAGATTCTAGCATAATTCCCCGACTTCGGCGCGCCTTGACTTTCCGCCAGTCGCGGACTATACTCTTATCAATCTCCCAACTTTCCTCAATTTTCAACCTTTCATGTCCCATCGCATCGGCATATTCGGCGGGAGCTTCGACCCCGTTCACCTGGGCCACGTAGCCATCGCCCGCGAGGTGGTCGCGCGCTTCGGCCTGGAGCGCCTGTGGTTTGTCCCGGCGAAGATTTCACCGCTCAAGGGCTGGAGCGCCGTGGCTTCGGACGAAGACCGGCTCAGCATGCTGCGCCTCGCCACGTCCGGCGACAGGCGCATGGCCGTCTCCGACTGGGAGCTGCGGCGCGGCGGGGTGTCATACACCGTTGAGACCCTGCGGCGGTGGAAATCGCTTTGGCCCGACGCCGAGCTGGTGTTCGTTGCCGGCATGGACTCCCTCCTCACGCTGTGGCGCTGGCGCAACCCCCTTGAAATCGCGGCGCTGTGCCGCTTCGTAACATTCCGGCGCCCCGGCTCGGCCGTCGTGCCGCGTCCGGGGGACCTCAACCTGCCGCCGCACACGGCGGCGCGGCTGCTGGCGGACATCGTCGACGCGCCACAGTACGACATTTCCTCCACTCGCATCCGCGAGACGCTTGCGCAGGGCGGCGACACCGGCGCAATCCTGCCCGACGCCGTGGCCCGCTACATAGCCGCGCGCGGGATTTACCGGGGGGATGAGTGATGGATGCCGCGGACGACAGCCTGGCGCCCCCCGACTTCGAGAGGCGCTTCGGCATCAGGATGCAGACGACGCGCTCGCGCGCCCCGAAGCAATGGTGGTCGCTGCGCTGGCACGAATACGTCGAGTCGCTGCGGATGGGCGCGCGGCTTGGCCGCGGGCGGCAGTATGCCACCGGCGGGAACATCAAGTCGCTTGAGATCGGCCCCGGGTTCGCCGAGGCCATTGTCGGCGGCAGCGGCCCGGAGCCATACCGGTGCAGGATCGAATGCGAGACGGCCGGTGGCCGCGCGGGCGGGGAACTCGCGGCCGGGCTGCGCGGCAGGCCGATGCTTCTCGCGCGCATCCTGGCCGGCGACCTGCCCGAAGAGCTTGAGACCCGCTTCCGGGCCTCGGGCACCACGCTTGTCCCGACATCGTTCGCACCGCTATCGGCCCATTGCAGCTGCCCCGACGGCGCCGAATTCTGCAAGCACGCCGCCGCGGTGCTGCTCCTCCTGGGGGAAATTTTCGACCGCGAACCGATGCTGCTTCTCGAAATGCGCGGCGTTCGGTGCGTGGATGTCTTCGGGCTAGACCGCGACGCCATCGTCGCCGCATTGGCCGCCCCGGCGCGGCCGGAAATTGGCGGACAGCCTGCGGACGCCGGCGCTCCGCCAAGGCCCGACTTCACGCATTCCCTCGTGGAATTCCCCGGGCAGCTGCCATTCTGGCGCGGCGAGAGCCGCTTCGCCGACACCGTCAGGGAATGCTCGGAGAGGGCCGCGGCCGACGCCGCCGCAATGCTCGCCGGCGCCCTGCCGAAGAGGCGGGCGGGCGCGTAGCCGTTCGCCGCCGGCAAGCCATTCTACGATGCAGCAGCCGCCCTCCCGCGCACGTTGCGCTATGCCCTGCCCTTCCTGAACTTGAGCCCGTCTTCGCCGGCGGTTGCCTTGACCGCAAACGGAGCCTCGCCGAATTTGCCCGCGATGATGGCGTCGGCAAGCGGCGATTCAAGGTGGCTCTCGATCGCGCGGCGCAGCGGCCGCGCCCCGAGCGACGGGTCGAAGCCCTTCCTTATCAGGAAGTCCTTCGCCGAGGCGTCGAGCGTCAGGACGGTGCCGTCCGCGTCAAAGAGGCGCCTGATGACCTTGGAGAGCTCGATGTCGAGTATCTTCTCGACGTCGGCGCGCTCCAGCTGGCGGAAGACCACGATGTCGTCGAACCTGTTCAGAAGTTCCGGCTTGAACGTCTGGCGCGCCTGCTGCATCAGCTGGTCCTTCAGGCGCTCGAAGCTGGCGTCCGGCGCCCCGGACGCGAACCCGAGCCCCCCGCCCCTCTTGCCAAAGTCGAAGCCGAGGTTGGACGTCAGGATCACAATCGTGTTGCGGAAGTCCACGTGGCGGCCAACGGAGTCGGTGAGGCGGCCCTCTTCGAGTATCTGCAGGAGTATGTGCATCACGTCCGGG
>JAFWPM010000154.1 GCA_017509565.1 Kiritimatiellia bacterium
AGCCAGCCCTTCTCGTCTATGCACTTCGCCGTCTGCTCGGGCCTCTTGTAGTAGCCCTTCATCGTGTTGAAGCCGCGGCAGCATATCTCGCCGTCGACGCCTATGGGCGCGAGCTCGCCCGTGTCGGGGTTGATGATCGCGACCTCGACTCCGGGCAGCGCCTGCCCGATCGTCTGGCACTTGCGCTCGATGGACGGCTCGAAGTACCTGGTCATCGTCATCACGGGACCGGACTCGGTGAGCCCGTAGGGGTTCGTGATCTCCTTCATGAACATCCTGTCCTGCGCCTGCTGCATGCGGTGCACAGGGCACGCCGAGCCGGACATGATGCCGGTCCTGAGCGACGTGAAGTTGAACTCCTTGAAGCGCGGGTGGTCGAGCATCGCGATGTACATCGTCGGGACGCCGTAGACGGCGGTGCACTTTTCCGCCTGGACCGAGGCCATGACGTTCAGCGCGTCGTACTTTTCGAGGACTACCATCGTCGAGCCGTGGTTCACGCAGGCCATTACGCCGAGGACGCAGCCGAAGCAGTGGAACAGCGGGACGGGGATGCAGACCTTGTCCCGCGCCGAGAGGTTCTGGCAGGCGCCAATCCAGAAGCCGTCGTTCCCGATGTTGCGGTGCGTGAGCTGGACGCCCTTCGGGAAGCCAGTCGTCCCGGAGGTGTACTGCATGTTGACCACGTCGTCGGGCCGGACCTCGGCCTGGCGGGCGTAGTAGTCCGCCATCGGGGTCTCGACGGAGAGCGCGTGGACTTCGTTGAGCGAATACATGCCGCGGTGCTTTTCAGGCCCGAGGAACATTACGCGCCTCAGGTGCGGGTAGCGGGCGGACTTCAGCTCGCCGCGCGGGTGTTCCAGAAGTTCGGGGATCAGCTTGTAGAGCACTTCGACGTAGTTGCAGTCGCGGTAGCCGTTGATGACGAATATGTTCTCGGTGTCGGACTGCTTGAGCGCGAAGTCGATCTCCGCCTCCTTGTAGTGGATGTTCAGGGGAAGGAGGATCGCGCCGATTTTCGCGGTGGCGAACATCAGCGCTATCCAGTGGGGGACGTTCGTCGCCCATAGCGCCACCTTCTCGCCGCGCCTGATGCCAAGGGACATCAGCCCGCGCGCGAGCCGGTCAACCTCCTCGCCGAACTCGAACCACGTGAGGCGGTAGTCGCGGTCGGAATAGACAAGGGCGTCCTGCGGGCCGCACCTGACGATTGTCTGGTCCAGCAGCTGCCCCAGGGTGTATTCGCGGACCACCGGCATGTTGTGCCATGGCTGGGCCGTCGAGACCGCCTGCCTGAAAGGCGGCTTGCATGGCGCGGTCCCGTAGGGGTCTGACAGCTTGAACGGGGCGTCGCCCTCCGCCCCCCGGCTGGGGGCGGCCGCGACCCCGCGAGGGGGTTGCGGCATGTCGTTGTTTTCGGACATTGCGCGCCTCCGCTCAGTTGTAGGGCATGAAAATCGCGGCGTAGATGGTGGCGGGCTTGCCGCCCGCCGCCGCCACGCGGTGCTTGACCACCGAGTTGTAGTAGGCGGAGTCGCCAGGCTTGAGAATGGTCTTCTCCTCACCGTAGGTGAGCTCTATCTCGCCGGAGACGACGATGATGAACTCCTCGCCCTCGTGGGACGAAACGAAAGCCTCGCTGTCGCCGGCGATTTCAATGTAGAAGGGGTCGATGTGGCGGTCAACCTTGCCCTGCCCGAGCGGGAAGTACTTGAACCCCGCGGCGGTCGACTCCTGATGGCTTTTGACATCCTGGGTGCGCGAACCGGCGCGAACGACGATTGGGTCGGGGGAGTATTGGTCGTCCATGAAGGTGCCGAGACGCTGGCCCAGCCCCCTTGAAATGCGCACCAGCACACCAAGCGCCGGATAGACCTCCCCCGCTTCGACCGCCCGTATCACAGACGGGCTGACTCCCGATTTGCCCGCCAGTTCCTCGACGGTCATTTCGAGCCTGTTCCTGAACGACGCGATGCGTTCGCCCAGCTTTTCCTTTTCCTGAGACATTTGTCACCTCATTGGTTTTGTTTCGTTCCCCGAGTCCCGGAAGCCGACGCCGGCCCTGAAGGCTCTCGGAGTTGAAAGCCGCTTGTCTTGCGCGATGATCTGTCGCGCTTCGCTATATCATGACTATTGTCGATTCCCTTGCGGGGCCTATCGAGAGGATGCCGAGCTTGGCGCCGGCGACTTCGACAAGGCGCTCCACATAGGCCCGCGCCTTCGGCGGGAGCTGCGCCATGTCGGTTATGTCGGATGTCTTTTCCTTCCAGCCAGGCATCGTCTCGTAGATTGGCCGGCAGCGCGCCAGTTCCGCGGCCGACGCCGGCATGTCCTCGATTGTCCTGCCGTCCAGCTCGTAGGCCGTGCATATCTTTATTTCGTCGAAATCGTCGAGGACGTCGAGCTTCGTCAGCGCCCAGTAGTCGATGCCGTTGATCTGGCGGGCGTAGCGCGCCACGACGCCGTCAAACCAGCCGCAGCGCCTGGGACGCCCCGTGACGGCGCCGAACTCGTGGCCGCGCTCCGCAAGCCTGCGGCCGTCGTCGTCGAACAGCTCCGTCGGGAATGGGCCCTCGCCGACGCGCGTGGTGTACGCCTTTATGCATCCGACAACGCGGTCGATGGCGCGCGGCGGAATGCCCGATCCGACGCAGGCGCCGCCGGCGGTCGGATTGGAGGATGTGACGAAGGGGTATGTGCCGAAGTCGATGTCGAGCATCGTGCCCTGCGCTCCCTCCAGAAGGATGTCCCTGCCGTCCTCCTGGGCCTTGCGCAGGAACGGGATTGAGTCGATGACAAACGGGGAAAGCTTGCGGCTGACCGTTTCGTAGATGCCGACGAGTTCGTCCGCGTCAAGCTGGTTGTCGCGGACCGTGCATCCCGGGACGGAGAGGCGGAAGTCGCCGAGCGGCATTGAGCGGAGAATGCGGTTCGTCTCCGCGACGCCCTCGCGGACGCGGTCGGGGAAGTCCGGCGCGAGCATGTCGCCGCAACGGAGTCCCGTGCGCGAGACTTTGGAGGCGTAGGCCGGACCGATGCCGCGGCCGGTTGTGCCGATTTTCGAACCCTGCGAGCGCATGGCCTCGTCGGCCATGTCCAGCGCGCGGTGCCAGAGCATGACCATGTGGGAGCGCGAGGCGATGAAAAGCCGCCCGGAGCATTCGACCCCTGTCGCGCGAAGCGCCTCGATCTCGTCGGCGAGGTCGCAGGGGTTCATGACTACGCCGTTGCCTATCAGGCAGACCTTCCCCTCGTGGAGGATGCCGGACGGGACAAGGCGCAGGACGCGCCGCTTCCCTTCGGCTATGACCGTGTGACCGGCGTTCGATCCGCCCTGGTAGCGGACTATGACGTCCGCCCCTGCGGTGAGGACGTCAACTATCTTTCCCTTGCCTTCGTCGCCCCACTGGGCGCCTATGAGGATTGTGTTCATGCTTGTATCTGGAAACCCGTGTTCTGCGGCGTGGCGGCCGCAGTCGTGGCCATGCTGTTCCCGCCGCGAAATTTTGAGCCATATATTATACCATTGTTTTAGGCGCCTTGGCGTTTTAGCGAATGTGCCCGGGGCGCAATACCTAAAAACGTCTTGCGCGAGTGCGCGCATTTTGTTATATTCTTAATGGAGTTTATGTGCTCCCGGATTTTCAATCGGGCTTCTGCTGGACTAGGGGGAATGCCATGGCAAGTGTACTTAGGATTTTCAAAAACGCGATTGCGGCGGCATGGGCGCTGGCCCTGGCCGTAGCCATTGCGCCTTGCGGCGCTTCGGCGTCGGTCGATATTACAGGCGCGCCGCCGAGTCTGTCGCTTGGCGATTCGGCCGAATTCACGGCCACGGTCTCAGCGCCCGCCGATGTGGAGTCGGTCGAGCTTTGGTATAGCCTTGCCGACGAAGGCGGCAACGCCGGGGCGGGCTGGAATGTCGCGGCGATGGCGCCCGGCGACGCCGACGGCGAGTTCGTGGGCGTCATCCCCGTGCTGCCGGCCGGAACGCTTTCCTGGTATGTCAGGGCCGTGGCAAGCGGCGGCGCGGCGGAGGTCTCCGACACACAGACGACCGTGATCGCCACCGACTTCTCATACGGGATTTTCCATGACATGTGCGGGGATATCTCCCTCAAAAATGACGCGACTCAGCGCACCAATGAAAATTTCTACGTTTCAAGCTACGGTTGGGTGCAGGACACTTCCGAATACGGCGAGGCATCGACGAATTTCTACGCCACGGCGCCAAACGGCACAACCTGGCTCGCCAGCGGCATCCATTGGGCTTGCCACCAAGTTAAGGCTGGTCGAGTCCCCGAAGGTGGCAGCGTCGTGAACGTGAATTCCGGAACCTATCCGATCCTGATATTCCTCAACCTAGACCCGGCCCTGAAGCCATTCATCAGAACCCCGAGGCTTGACAGCGGCCTTGGCACATTTTCCTTTGACGCGAGGAAGATTGCCGCTGACAAGACAAGCAGGCTGGCCCTTGAAGTGTCATACGACGACGACCCCGTCAATTGGACGCGCGTCAAGGAGTGGTCGCTGACTGCGAGCGACGTTGAATATCATTGCACGAACGTCGTCAACGACGCCAACGTGAAATATGCGCGTATCCTCCGGACGGAGAAACATACGACTGGATCAACGGTCTATGCCGGCTACATCGGCATAGACAACATCCTGGCCACGCCAGTGGCCCCTGCTGTCGGGTTCGTTTCGGGCGGTGCCTTGACCGCGTCGCCTGGCCTCGATGACGAAATTCAGGTGCAGTGCTCCATATCAAACGCCTTCGACCGCATCCCGGCCATCAACAGGCAGGTTACTGTCCGCTACGGGCTTGCCTCCGCGGAGAACGCCGTCGTTTCAAGTTGGGCGTCGGCGGAGATGGAGTATTCCGGAGAATCAGACGGCGCTTCGCTGTTCACCGGCACGATTCCTGCGCAGGGCGAGCCCCTCTGGCTCCATTTCTTCTTCGAGTGCAGTTTCGACGGCTACCATGCCGGTTCGCCTGAGTCGTCCGGCATCGTGTCCCCGGTCTATTTCAGCGGTTCCGCCGCTGGAACGACTTCCGCGGACCCCTCGGGCCAGACAAGCCATTTTGCCATCCAGATACGGAACTCGCAGTCGATAAGCATAGCTGACCCCCCTGAAAAGTTCGTGAACGGCGAGTTCTCCAATGTCGTGGCGCAGGTGTCGTCCGAACTGGACGTCTCCTCCGTCAGATTCTGGTACAAGGTGGTTGACGCCGCCGGCCACTTTACGTCAGATGCCCAGACCTTCATCGAGATGTCGGCCACGGGCAACGAGGGCGAATATGCCTGCGCGGTGCCGATCCTCCCGCAGGGGACGATTGAATGGCACATTGAAGTCGAATGCGCGGACGGGACGAAAAAACGTTCATCCACGCAGACGTCCCAGATTTCGGCGGCTTATTCCTACGACCGCTTCCACGACATGAAGGGCATCAGGGGAATATCCACGGCGACCGGGGATTTCTATGACGACAATTACGGCTGGGTTCAGGACACGTCCTTTGGAAACGCCTCGTCAAACTTCTACGCGACCGCGCCCAATGGGTCGCAGTGGAAGGCCAGCGGTGTGGTTTGGGCCCGTGCACAAACGGCGGTTGGCCGAGTCCCTTCCGGTACTACCGGTATCGCCAACGTTAACGCGGGGACGTACCCTGTTCTTGCGTTCTTGAACCTCGCCCCCGAATACAAGCCATACATCAGGACACCGCGCCTTTACGACGGCCTCGGGGTGTTCTCGTTCGATGCCAGGAACGTCGCGGGCCAGGAAAACAGGGTGGCGCTCCAGGTGGCGCGCGTCGAAGACCCAACGGAAAACGACTGGAGGACGATTCGTGAATGGGAATTCTCAACTGCTGCCATATACCACTGCACCAATGTCGTCAACGACATCTCGGTGAAATACGCCCGAATCCTGCGCACTGCTGAAAATGCGCAAGGCAGTACCATTTACGTGGGTTTCATCGGCATCGACAACATCCGCGCGACCTACCCGACGCCGGACGTCATCCTGCGCGAAAGGCTTCGCAATCCCGGCTACCCCGCAGTCGGCCAGGAAATCGAAGTCCGGTGCCTCGTCTCCAACAAATACGAGAGGATCCCGGCAACTGGTAAGACTGTTACCGTTAACTACGCGACCGCGACCTCCGAACGGACGTCAATCCCGTCGTCGCAGTGGACTGAACTCGAAATGGACTACCTCTGCGAGACGAACGGCTCCTCGCTGTATGTCGCGAAGATTCCTGCGCAGGAGGAGACCAAGTGGCTCCACTACTTCTTCAAGTGCGAGTTCGGCGGCTACTACGTCGAGTCGCCGTCATTCAGCGGGCTTGCCTCGCCCGAATTCCTCTCCGGCTCAACGACGTCCACCGCGAACCCAATCTTGTCGGGATACCACCTCGGATGCAAAATCAACGCCTATAAGTCCCGCTACTCAGGCGTCAAACTTCTTCAAATCGTTGACGGGACCGGAGAGGCGACTGAGACTGACATGGCCCTGGTCGACGACAACCAGTGGCAGATTTCCGTGCCCGTCCTCGCCGGGACGCGCACCGAGAGCTACTTCGTCGGCGACGACTGCTACTTCGACGACGCCGACGCCTTTGTCATCGGCTCCTACTACCATGGCGACGAAGACCAGGACGAGCCGTTCGAAACCCCGACAGGCGGCAGCCCGGAGCGCCACTACTCCATCACCAACGGCCTCCCCGGCATCGCGATCGACGTTACCGACAACGGCTACATGATCTACCGCTTCGACGACTCGAACGATGACGACGGCCTGAACTACACCGTAAAGCGCGGCGTTTTCCAGACGTTCGACGACTGGGAGGTCGCGGCCACAAACTTCATACGCTCCCTCTACGGCGCCGGTGTCGGGGTAAACGAGACTTCCTTCGACAATTGGGCCGATCCCTACGACTGGACCGGCCTGCCCGACGAAAGCATGGACGAGGACTTTCTCAGCGAGGGGTTCGTGGCGGGCGGCACCGCCCGCACCATCTACGACGACAGCAACCTTGGCGCCGACACCTTCCACAAGAACTACGGGAACACGGAAAACAGCTGGTCCATGGAGGACGCCCGCATCGTCTACGAGCGCGTCAGGGACACAAACCTCAAGGACACAACCCTCATTGACCTCAATGTCTCGACAAACGCCGTCTTTACGAACCGCGTGGCGCACATCAAGAACGGCGGCTACATTGCCAATTTGCAGGCCACCCTCTCCATGGGCGTGGGTGTCTTCACGGCCCAGATGCGTTCCGCCATCGGTGACGGCGCCATCGCCCTTTACTCCGGCCACGGCTGGACGTACAGTTCCGGCAAACCGCTCCAGATGGTCGCGAACTTCACCCTGCCGCCGGAGGACCAGGCCGACAGCCACCATTACGTCTCGATTGTCTTCGACTACAAGGACGCCGAGAATTTCCGCGAACTTCGCGTCGTCAGAAAGGACGCCGCGGGGACTTCGGACAACCGCCTCGCGCTGGAACTCTGGCGGACAATGAACGGCGCGGCCAGGCGCGTCGCGGCGTCGAGCCTGGTGGGCAACTCGATTGTCACCAGCGGTACGACGACATACCGTCTCACCGTAAAACTCGAACCGGGCTCCAGCCCCATGCGCGTAAAGGCCACCGTGTCGCTCAATTCGATTTGGACAAATGCGGTGCTGAACGAGGATTCCAACGGCTGGGAGAATGTCGGCGCCAACGAACGCCAAGTCGGTTTCTGCGCATTCGACTGCGCCCCGAAGTTCGCCAGCCTGTCCGTGACGGGTGGCGACACCGGCGATAATTACACGTCGGCGTTCAATACGGAGGCGGACCGGTCCGTATGGACTCTCGGCGGCGAGGACCCGTCGAACAGCTCCTCCATCGAGACCGCGTACCGCTGGTATTTCGACGATGCCAACAACCTCCGCCGCCGCATCCCGAAGGTGAACGTCAGGGTCTACTGCCCGTATGACCAGGCATCCGGCAACAAGAGCCTAATCGACACCGTGCCGCTGAACAGCCTCAAGTATTCGCGGCTTTCGTGGAACGTCCACTCCTGCCAGCCATCGTATGTCCAGCTCTCCGTGGAATCCGACCTTTACACGGCATACGCCGTCGTTGACAGCGTTTCGTTGCCGCCGTGGCGCGCCGCCACGCGCGGCCCCGATGTGAACCGCACCGAGGACTCCTACGGATGGACGGCTTGGAGTGATCAGGATTCGTGGGCGAGCGACCCCGACAACCACGGCAACTGGCTTATTTTCGAGGGCTGGGCCAAGTCCCGCCCGTCCGCCCTCGCCTCCGACATCTCCGCCGCATTCCAGGTGTCCCAGGCCGACACCAACCTCGTTATGGCGCTATATTCGCCGAACATGACCAACGGCATTGGAACCGTGAAGTTCGACTACGCCGTCACCGGCGACGGCGTTTCCGAAGGCAGGGTCGTCTACCAGATCGAATACACCGACGACCTCAACGGCGACACCTTCAATGGCGGCGCGGGCCTTGTCGCGGCCGTCTATACCAACTACGTCGGCCAGTCCGGCTACCGCATTTGCGATGTCGCGAAGAACTGGGGCAGGAACTACGATGGCGACCAGATCCAGATGCGCATGCGCATCCGTGTCCTGCCAGAATACTCCGACCGCGACGCCGTGCTCTGGATCGACAACGCCTATGTCAGCGACTCGCCGGAGGAGAGCGAGACGATGTGGAAGCTCTACAATGGACGCCTCGCGTCGGCAGAGGATGACCCGTCGCGCGTCTTCGAGGGGACTGGCCGCACCCTGGTCCTGAACAACTCCACCTCGAACGATACCGAAGTCGCCGGCGTCCCGCAGGTATACGACGACTGGGAGCCGTACCTCCAGCCACCGCGCATCGCCCAGGGCATTGGCGAAATCTCCTTCCTCTACCGCACCTACGCCAGCGACGGCACCCCCGGCGGCGAAGGCGAAATCTGCATCGTCGCCTCGCCGAAGGAGTACACGTACTACTACGACGACGAGGGCGTCGTCACCAACAGCGTCCCCGTCCCATTCGAGGAGTGGCAGTGGGTCACCAACATAACCGTCACGAAGTCCGGCTACATCAAGTTCGACGACCCGAAGATTTTCAGGAAGGGCGACAAGTTCGTCAGAATCTTCTCGCCCACCTACGGCGACGGCCGCGGGCGCGTGTGCATCGACAACGTCCTTGTCACCGAGCCGACGCGGGCCGGCTTCGACATCAGCTACGTGGCGCTCACGCCCGAGCAGCCGGTCCTCTCCGCCTCCGAGCGTGTCGCCGTCACCGCGCGCGTCTCGCGCGAAATCCTCAAGCCGACCGGCATCCGGCTCTTCGTCAGCTGGACCGAATCGACTGGCAGCTGGGGCTACGCCAACTGGTGGAACGGCGCCCGTTCGGCCGGCAGGACAATCGAGCTCGTCCCCGGAACGGAGAAGCAGACATACGTCACTCAGCCCGGAAGCGGCCTCCCCGCTTCCACGGCGAACGGCACCGTCCAGTATGTCGTGTGGGGCATCCATGACGACGTCCCGGCCGCCTACACCTTCGACGACGTCTACTTCGAGAAGGACAGCGCCTTCGTGAACCCGCCGTGGTACGGGACGATGGACTTGAACGACTCCCACACTAACAGCGCCTCCTCCTCATACGTCGAGGGCTCCACCTTCTCCCCGTATTATCTGGTTTACTCCTGCGCCCCAGGCTCCGTATGGATAAACGAGATATGGAGCGCCAAGAATAGCTCAGACACCTGGGCGGAGGACGACTCCCGGAATTGCCAGTTCGTCGAACTCGCCGGCCCCGCCGGGGTTGACATCTCCGGATGGCAGCTGAACATTTATTACAAGGGTGACGGGCCTACCGAGCCGAGAAGGGAATATGTCATCCCGCAGAACACGGTGCTCCCGAACACGTCGAACGGCTGGGGCTTCTATGTCATCGGCGACAAGGAGACCCCCAACGTCGGGCTTTACACGACGGCCGATGGAGTCGAAAACTCGACGGAGCTCCTCTTCTTCCATCCGACAAAGTCCAAGAACTATGGAACCAACCCCATAGGAATGGAACTCCAGCGCCAGGGCGGGATTTTCGAGGAACGCGTGCACATAGGCAACAGCCATCAGAATTTTGTCGGCAACAACAACGCCGAGTTCGATGACTCTTTCGTCTGGCTGGGCATCGGCTTCAAGGATGCAAAGTCAGGTTCCTATTCGCTGCTTGACGACGGGACTTCCGAGACGATCCACACCAACAAGCTGGTGACGCCGGAGACGTACTGGTATTGGGGGACCGCCACGCCGACGCCTGGCGCGCCCAACGTCGGCCAGACGCTGCCCTCCATGGACTCCTCCTCCTACAGGTTCGTGTCCGCGATCATCGACGGCGCGCTCTTCGGCACCCAGAACGACAGCCGCGACATGATTGACATTGAGGTCTCCGGCGGCGGGCAGGTCTCCGTCGCCTACGTCGCCGGCGACTGGTACAAGATCGTGTCGCTGACGTCGAATGGGACCCCGGTGGCCGGCGCGGCCGGCAAGAGTTCCTTCACTTTCGAAGTCGCCTCCATGTCCGCCAATGTCAACAACGAGGTGACGTTCGGCCCCAAGTCCGCCTCCGACTACGCGGGCGAGGCCGAGGCCAGCCGCTGGACCGATGCGATTCTCGACTGGTTCCGCTCGCGCGGGTGGTCCGAGTCCGACATCGCCGCGGCCCTGGCCTCCGGCGACGGCGACGACTACGACATCTGGCAGGAGTTCCTGCTGAACACCGACCCGACGGTCTTCACGGAAGTCGATGCCCGCACCACGGCCATCTCCCTCGATGGCGACACGCTTTCGTTGGATCTCGGCCTGGCCCGCACCGACGGCGGCTCCCCGGTCTCGCTTGGGATCAACGGCGTCGTCAACGTCTACGGCCTCGCGGAACTCGGCGGCGCCGAGACGAAGCTCGCCGCCGCCCAGCTGGCGTCAGGCTCGTTCTCTGGAACCGAGACCGAGTCCGTTGAAATCGACACCGCGGAACTCGGCCTGAACTTCTTCCGCTGGCGCATCGAGGAACAGTAGCGGCGAAATGACCGGGGAACGCGAGGCATTGGTCGCGCTGAATCTTGCCGGCGATCTCGGGCCGGTGACGATTGCGAGGCTTGTTTCCCACTTCGGCTCCGCCGCGAATGTCCTCGGGGCCGGGGAAGGGGACTTGCGCCAGTGCCCCGGCGTCGGCGCGGCCAAGGCGGCCTCGATCCACTCCGCCCTGGCCTCCGCCGATCCCGCCCGCGAGTTTGAAAAGGCCCGCAGGCTCGGCGTCACCATGCTGGTGTCGTGCGATCCCGGATACCCCGCGCTGCTCAGGAAAATCCACGACCCGCCCGTGGTCCTCTACTGCTTTGGCGACCTCAAGGCGTTTGACGTCCCGTCGGTGGCAATGGTCGGGACGCGCCTCCCCTCCCTCTACGGGAGCGAGACCGCACGCCGCTTCGCCTATGCCATCGCCAACGCCGGCTACTGCGTGACTAGCGGCATGGCGCGCGGCATAGACACGGAGTCGCACAGGGGCGCGCTCGACGCCGGCGGCAGGACAATCGGCGTCCTCGGCGGCGCAATCGACTGCTTCTACCCGGCGGAGAACCGCGAACTGGGCCGTCGCGCCGCCAAGTCCGGCGGGCTTGTTGTAAGCGAATTCCCCTTCGGGCGCAAGCCCGACCGCGGGACCTTCCCGATGCGCAACCGCATTGTGAGCGGCCTTTCCAGAATCACGCTGGTGGTTGAGGCCGCCGCCAAAAGCGGTTCGCTGATTACCGCTGGGCAGGCGGCAGAGCAGGGCCGCACCGTAATGGCCATCCCCGGGCGCATCGACTCCCCCACATCCGTTGGGTGCAACATCCTCATCCGCGACGGCGCGGCCATGGCCATCTCGCCCGACGACATCCTCGACGAACTGCATTCCCTGGATGTCGCCATGCCAGGCCCGCCAGCCGGCCATGCGGACGGGCGGGCCGCCAAGCCTTCCCCAGCCCCGCCACCGAAGCCCTTTGTCCCGCTTTCTTCGGAGGAGCAGAGCCTCCTTGACGCCATTGGCTCCGGTGAAGTCCAGATCGACGAGGTGATCCGCATCTCCGGCGTCGAGGCCGGGCGCGCGAATGCCCTGCTCCTGGCGCTCCGGCTCAAACGGCTCGCCGAACTCCTCCCGGGCGGATGGGTCAGGCGCAAAAAGGGCTAGCGGCGCCCACGGACATTGTCTCCCCCCGGCCGCGCCAGGCCGCCCCCGCCCCGGCCGGCACCAACTTACGGCAACCAACCCAACACATCATGCAGAATCTAGAAGATCTTGAAAAATTCGGCCAGCCCGGGCGCATCGCCTTCCGCGAGGACGAAACGGCCCCTGTAGCCGTCCTTGTCGCACCCGGCGGCTCGGCCGAAGTCTCCCTCTACGGCGCCAATGTCCTGGCCTACCGCCCAACGGGCCATTCGCCCGTCCTGTGGCTCGGCGACGGCCATCTCGCCGCCGCCAACCCCGGCTCCTCCACGCGCGGCGGCATCCCCGTGTGCTGGCCGTGGTTCGGCCAATCCGGCGATTCCTCCAAGCCCATGCACGGCTTCGCCAGAAACCTGTTCTGGAGCGTCGTCGGCGCCGAGTGCGACGCCAGCACGACCTCCGTGACGCTCGCCGCCGTGGACAGCGCCGACACCATGGCGCTCTGGCCCCATGCCTTCCGGGTCGAACTCAGGGTGGCCGTCGGCCCGAAGCTCTCCCTGAAGCTCACCACCTTCAACACCGGGCGCTCACCGTTTGACATCACAGAGGCGCTCCACGCTTACTTCCGCGTCGGCGATGTGGCGGACGTCCTCGTGACCGGCTTCGACGGCCAGCCATACCACGACAAGGCCGCCGGATGGATTGATTCCGTCCAAAGCGGAGCAATCGCCTTTGCGAACAAGGTGGACCGCGTCTACTTCCGCCATTCGGGAACGGCCGTGATAACGGACTCAAAGGTTGGCCGCCGCATCGCAATCGAGAAGAAGGGGAGCGGCGCAAGCGTGGTCTGGAACCCGAATGCCAGAACCTGCGCCACGATCGGCGACATGAGGCCGGACGACTGGCGCAGGTTCGTATGCGTTGAAACGGCAAACGCGGGAACTGAACCAATAAGGGTTGAACCCGGCGCCAGGCATTCAATTTCAGCGGAAATCAGCGCAATCCTCGTGGACGGCGAGGGTCGCCCCGTCGGCGTTTCGGCGGGCTGATGGCCTTCCCTCCCTCTATTCGTCCCGGCTTCTATTGAGCAAGGCGTTTGACCAAACGCAAAAGTTTGGCATCCAACGTAATGCCGCGACTATTTGGCGACTGTGCCACATCGTCGCCCAATAGTCGCCAACGCCGAACGCGCCGGGAGCACAAGAGGACAGACATTATGTTGACACCAGCGAGGAGAAGACGCGCTTGGTGTTCGGCGGAGTGCGCGACTCGCGCGGAAGACCGACGCCGCACTCGTCCTGGGCTGTGGGTCGCCGAAGGAAATGTCGGAGCGGGCGGCCGCCGGGGCGGCGCTTTTCCTGCGGGGGCGGGTCGGGTTGCTCGTCCCCACCGGCGGCGTCCGGCACCCCACCGAGTTCGGCGAAATCACCGAGGCCGAATACATGGCGCGCCGCCTGCGGGAGGCTGGCGTCCCGGACGAGGCAATCCTGCTTGAAAACGAGGCCCGCACCACAATTGAAAACATGATCTACGGGATGTTGGCGCTGGAGCGCTACGGAAAGCAGGGACGGCCGTTTTCGGCATACGTCGTGACTTCCGCCTGGGCACATGAGGCGCAGTCTGGCGCTTGCGCGCTCCTACCTCCCACGCACGGCGCGCATTCTCTCGCGCTCCGCCCGCAACCCAGCTACGGTGGCCGCGACCTGGCCGCGCGGCGACGACGTCACCCGCCGGTATGTCGAGCGCGAAGTGCGCCAGCTCCGGAAGTTTTCCACCATCGGGGCGATCCCCGACATCGAGTTCTGAAAGTCGGCAAAGTTCGCGTATTTTTTGGCTCTTCGTGCATGACTGTGGGTAGTGTTTGAACAGTATCTCACGTAAAGCCCGCGAAGGGAATGGCGCTACGCGCGACCACGAAAAGACCAATGGCTGGCGCACCGCCGCTTCTTTTGATATACTGCCCGCATGCAGACGATAACAGCAATCTATCCTGAAGAAGCGTCCGCGATACGAGGCGCTATCTTCGAGGTTTGCCGCGAACCGGGCAACGGCTTCCGTGAAGAGGTTTGCCAGCAGTGCCTTGAACCTAAAAATCGCAGTCGGCCCAAACGGACATTCTCACGCAGAGGTACAGAGGTTGAGAGTTTTATGGATACACATGGACCCCATTCGCAATACACCTTTTGGGTGAAGCCTTGCATGCGATTTCAAAGGCATCAAAAGCCCTTCTCCAATATTCTCCGTGCCTCTGTGCCACTGTGTGACACTTTAGCTGCGACATTTAGGTTAAACCTTAAACCTTTCAACTTTGCTTCCGCGCAAGCGCCTCTCGCAATGATGGATTCCGGCACAAGCACCCACACTTATGCACGAAGCCTCTTTTTTCCCACTCCGCCGCGGTCCTCCCATTATTGGCATTATCCCTGACTGGCACGATAATAAGGTGATCTGCGATTCGGTGAAGCAAATGTCGATAGCCGCAGCCTTCAAAATTTTTTCCAAACAAGTCGTCGCGATGGTTGTCTAACAATGATGAGGGGTTTGAATCCTGAATCATGGACATCGTCGAGGAACTGAGAAAAGACCGCGAGAGCGGCGCAAAGCGGCTTGTGTCAGAATACAAGGCCGGGTTGATGGTCATTGCCCGCAGGTTCTTCGCAAACGATTCGGACGCGGAGGAGCTGGTCAACGCAACCTTCACCAAGGTAGTCGACAAAATAGACAGCTTTCTTGAGCGATCTTCGTTCTTCACCTGGATGTGCCAGGTGATGGTGAACGAGTTCCGAAACAGCGTGAAGCGAAAGTCAAGCCGCGATGTCGTATGCCCCGGAGACGTCCCGGACATTGTGGACGAGCGGGCGCAGGAGGCGATATTCGACAATCTCGATCACTCGCTGGTGCGGAACGCCGTCGAAAGCCTTCCTGAAGACATCCGCAAGGCGGTGGTCATGCACTATTTCATGGAGATGCCCGTGCGCGAAGTGGCGCGGGTGCTCTCCACGCCGACAGGAACTGTCGCCTGGCGTCTTCACTGCGCCAGGGACATCCTCGCCGCCAAACTCGGCGTCGCCGCGAAGAAGCCCGGCGGCAAGGCGCTCCTCCTCGCCATCGCGCTCTGCGGCCTCACGGCCCTCGGGGCTGCCACGTCCCTTGCTGTCGTACGCTTGCTGTCGCCGCATCGGGCAGCGCAGGAACAGCAAGCGGCCAACAGCAAGGATGCCGCCGCGCAGGACAGGACGGGCGGGACTGAAGGGGCCGAAGGGACAGGCGATGCCAGCGCCGTAGATGCGGCTCCGGCCCCTCCCGTCCCGTCTCTTTTCGAAACCGATTCACACGCCATCCAAACACCCCAAACGGAAACCACCATGAACACCACACAACTCCTTGCTGGCCCCCTCGCCGCCATCGCCCTCGCCGCGCCAACGGCCGGTTTTACCGACACCCCCTCCACCAACACCATCGCCTACTGGCCGTTTGGCGAAAACGGCTTCTCCGACGTCTCCGGCAACGGCCACGACCTGGCCAGCACGACCGTCACGGAAAGCGATGCAGGATACATCACGCTTAACGGCACGAGCCAGTTCCTGACGACCGCCTCGGCCCTCGACCTCTCCGGCGAAACCGCCGTCACCTTCGAGTGCTGGACTAAAATGACGGCTGAAAACAAAGACTTCCCTCTTTTAATGAGCAGTGCCAATCCAACGGCAGGAACTGGAGGTTTCGTGCTGTACTATGGCAAGTCGCTTCATATTTTCCAGGCGCAATACCGTATGGCAGAAAGCGGTTCCTCCGTTTGGCAGATGGAGAAATCGACGGCGGCAAACCAGCTTCAGGATGATTCATGGCACCATGTCGCATATGTTGTTGATCGTTCCAAAACAGACTGGGGTTCTGCTCGCCTCTATGTCGATGGCGTGGAGCAGACAAACAACTATGGGAAGGATGGCAGTGTCCCTGCGTTCTTCAACGATTACTTTATGATTGGTGGCGGCGCTAATTATGCCAGTGGAAACAATTTCTATACGGGTTGTATTGACGACGTGCGCATTTCGCGCGGCGCACTGACGCCCGACCAGTTTCTCAAGTTCCGTACCGTATGCAAGGCGATGAACGCCGATGATGGCAGTCTGCCCGTTATAGCCCATTGGCCCTTCGGCGGGAAAGGCGGCAGGGACGCAAGCGGTAACGGCTTCGACCTAGTGATGAGCAATGTTCTGTTCAAGGCTGGAACGCCATATACGTCTTGGTCGACGCGAACTGGAAAGTTTGCTTGTTCTCCAAACCAGACGATTCCTTTCTCCGCGTTTTCCAATACTGGACTTACTATAGAGATGTTCGTCATGGCGCAAAGTTCGAGCACTAATATGGCAATGATACTTGAATCGAGCAAATCGTATTGGAGTTACAAAGGTTCGTTCCGTATCAGTTATGATGCAAACCCTGATGGCTAC
>JAFWPM010000155.1 GCA_017509565.1 Kiritimatiellia bacterium
GACGGCGACGGCGCACGGCGGGACCAGGACAGCGAAGTAGCGCGCCGAGCGGGTTGCGCCGAATGAGGAGAAGCTGTACGCGAAAAGGAATAGAACGCAAAAGGCCAGAGTCGTGGCGAAGAAGCGGAAGCGCTCCGCGCTGCGCGGGGACCGCGACCCCGCAAGGGGGTCGCGGCAAGTTGTGGTGGCGGCATCATGCGCCCCAACTTGGCGCAAGGCCCCCGCGGCCCTGCCCTGCGCCCCAACTTGGCACAAGGCCCTCGCGGCCTTGCGCATAACCCCCGCGGCCCTGCACATCACGGCATCGAGCATGGCGCAGGCGGCGGCGGTGACAAGCGCGATGGCGATTGGGGAGCGCGCGAACGCCGCCGCGTCGCCGCCATAGCCGAAGAACTCCGGCAGGACCACCGAGCGCACAACCGCCAGTCCGCGAAGGCCGAGCGGCGCCGGCCCGGCCTCAAGAGAGAGGGCCGCGAGGCCATGGCGCAGCGCAAAGAGCCACCATGGCGCGGAGCCGGCGAGGAAGGCGGCCGCCGCGGGGCACAGGAAGCGCCAAGAGAGGAGGCGCGCCCGGAGGCGCCACAGCAGCGTCGCGCCGCCTGCGGCAAAGGCCGGCAGTGCCAGCCAGTTGTTCCAGAATGCGAGGCCGGCAAGGAGGCCCAGCCACGCCGCCGAGCGGCGCCGGACCTTCCCCGTGGCCGAATCCACGAAATCGCCATTCGCGCAAATGCCGATGGCGAGCAGCGCAAGCAGCGTCGCAAGCGAATAGCCACCGCGCGGCGAGGCCATGAAGTGCAGCCAGTATGTGCCGCCGCAGGTCATTAGCGCGCCCGCGATGCAGGCGGCCGCGCGGCCGCCAAGGCGGCGCGCCATGCGCATCCCCGCGAATAGCGCCGCCATCGCGAACGCCGCCGTGCCGAGGCATACGCAGAACGGATGCGGCCCGAAGAGCAGGCAGACAAGCGCGCTCATGGCCGGCTCCAGCGACCCCATGTAGGCCTGGCCGTAGAAAAAGGCCGGGAAGTCGGCGCCCGCGGCCATGTTCCGCGCCATTTCCACTACCACCCCGTAGTCCATGCTGGGGCTGTACGCCAGCTGCCAGGCGGCGCGCGCGAGGACAAGCGCGCCGGTGGCGAAAAGCACCCACTCCGCCGCGGCAGCCAGGCGCGCTGGCTTGTCTGGGCGTTCCTTCGAAGTTGTGTCCATAAGGCGCATCGGCCACTGCCTCCTACAGCCGCGGCCGGTACTTGATTCGCACCCGCGTGGCGCCGTGCGGGCGGATTTCTATGAATGGCTCCTCCCCGGCGGTGGATGTGGGGACGGGCGCGATTTCGGCAGGGGGATCGACCGAGAGCCGCCCGTTCCAGTGGTAGGCAAGGACTGCGCTCTCGGGCGGCCGCCCGTCGAATTCGACGTCAATGCGGTTGAAGGTTGCGGAGACGCGGCCACGCGCCCCGTGCAGCCTGGAGGCCTCCTTCGCCGCCACCTTGTAGACCCGGATGTCGGAGACGCCGGTGACGTGGCGGTAGATGAACTGCGCGGCGGGCGTGTATTTTCCAGGATGCGCGTCGAAAAGGTCGATGTAGTTCTGGCGGCAGGTCACGACATAGCCGACGCCATGCTCGCGGAAGTAGCCGGTGATTCCGCCCTTCTGCTTCCGGGCGGCGCGCGGCGGGAACTCCGGCTCGTAGGTGCCGCGCGGGAAGCCGTAGTAGTCGCACGACATCATTTCGCGCCCTGTCATAACGGGCAGGTATGCGACATGCCCGTGGCCGTATGAGTGGACCGTCTGCCCGGCGAAGGCGACGCGCGCCTGCTCCGGCACGTTTTCGCGAATCCAGTCGACCAGTTCCACGATTGCCGGGTCGATTGTCTCGAATGGCGCGAAGCCCTTGCCGCGCCAGATAAGCGACACCGTCGCGCCGCCGAACAGGAGCAGGAGGACTATGGCGCCCTTCAGCGGCGCCGCGAGGGGGGAGTCGGAACGCAGGACTTCGCCGATGTTGACGGCGGCTGGAATCGCAAGCGCCATCGAGAAGGGGACGGCCATGCGGGAAAACTGCATGTTGGGGTAGCGGACCGCCCCGAATGAAAAGACAATCGCGCTCGCGGCCAGAATCACAAGCAGCCAGCGCCGGAGCGGCGCCGGACGCATCACGGCCAGGCCGCACAGGCCGAACACCACCACAAGCGGGTTTCCCTGCATGACAACGCTCTTGGACAAAACCATGCTGAACATGTTCCACGTCGCCTTCGCAAGCGCGGCCCAGGTAAGGGGCTCCGGCCTCTCCATCGTGTAGCTGACGAGCTCCTTGGCCCTTGCGACGGCAAGGATGGAGTGGGCGCAGAAGGCGAGTACGACTGCGGCGGCCAGGGACATGGCCGCAAGGCGCGGCAGGCCGCCTCGCCGGAGAAGCCTCCGGCACGAGGTCGCTGCGGCCAGGGCGATGAAGGCCGCGAAGACCCACATCTGCGGCCAGGCGCAGGCCAGCGACAGGGAAAGCGCAAGGCCGGCGAAGGCGCGCCATCCTGTGTTTCCGACCTCCGCCACGGCGTAGGCGAAAAGTATCGCGGCTGGGACGGCGGCCCATGAGACGGCCGCGCCAACCGTGCCGAAGTGCAGGGTCCATACGAAGAACAACCTGTTGGCGCAGAGGGCAAGGAACCCCCCGACAAGCGAGGTGGGCCAGTCATGGCGGCAGGAGCGGAACCCCCAGACGGCAAGCCATGGCGCGCCAAAGATGTGTATCAGCCCCATAGCGGCGGTGTGGTAGACGTGCGGCTCCCTGAAAAAGAGCCTGAATGGCGCGGTCAGGAGCGCGTAGCCAGGTATTCCGGATGAGGTGATGACGCTGTTTACGACGCCGGCGTTCCACTGCGTGACGTAGTTTTCACGCCACGGGAAGGAATCCCAGAACTCGACGATGCGGAAGAGGAACGACGGGTTGTCGTCGGAGTAGATTGGCGCAAGATGCGAAAAGCGGAAAAGCGAACGGGCCGCCACCACTTCGGCGGCGATGAAAAGAAGCGCCAGCAGCGGCGCGGCTAGGCGCCCGCGCCTCGCCGTCCGCGGGAGGGCGAAGGGGATTGCGGCGAACGGAATCAGCAGCGCGAACAGCAGGAGATGGGAGCGGGCGAACGACGAAGCGCCGCTGCGGGCCGCCCAGCGGAAGAAGAAGAATTCGCCATGCTGGACATATCCGGTGAGGGTGGCGAGGGCGAGGGCCGCCCCAAAGGCCGCAAGCAAGGGCGTGGCGGACGTAGACGCGGGGCCGCCCGTGGCGGCGCCGGTTCTCCGGAAACGGAGAGACGCCGCGATTGCCAGCGCGGAGCCGCAAGCCGCGATTGCCAGCGCGGCAAGCGACTGCCTCCAACCTACGGCGAACGTGCCAAGCGTGGCGTTGGCAAGCGCGAACACCGCCGCGAAGGATATGGCAAATGCCGCCGCTCGCCTCATGGTGTGGGGCCTCCGCATTGGGTTTCGTCCGAATGGGCCACTATCGGCTCAAGGGCGCGGTCGAGAATGCCGTTGAGCAACGCGAGGAGGACGCCGTAGTTTACTATCGGGACGCCCGCCGCGCGGGCCGCGCCGATGCGCGAGAGCATCTCCCGGCGGTTCAGCATGCACGCGCCGCAATGGACCACGAGGGCGAAATCGGCTAGGTCGTCCGGGTAGCCAACGCCGGACGAATGCTCGAAGACGAGCTTCCGGCCGGTCTTTTTCTCAAGAAGGCGCGGGATTTTTACGGTGCCGATGTCGTCCTCCTGCCTGTGGTGGGTGCAGCCCTCCGCCACCAGAATCCGGTCGCCGTCCTTCAGCGCCGCCACTGCGCGGGCCCCGGCCACCAGCTCCCGGAGGTCGCCCTTGTATCTGGCGAAGAGGATTGAGAACGAGGTCAGGGGCATCCCGCGCGGGATTGTCCCGGCGACTCGGCCGAAGGCCTGCGAGTCTGTGATTACCAGGGCCGGCGGGCGGGCAAGCGCGGCTAGCGCCGCGCCAAGTTCGGAATCGCGGGTGACAAGCGGAATGGCGCCGGCGTCAAGCAGGTCGCGGATTGCCTGCTGCTGGGGCAGGATGAGCCTGCCCTTGGGGGCTGCGGAGTCGATCGGGACAACCAGCGCCACGATGTCGCCGGCTGCGACGAGATCCGCAACCAGGCGCCGCCCCTGCGGCTTGTCCCGCAACGCCTCAACCATTGCCTGCTTCAGCTCGGGGATGCCCGCGCCTGTCAGCGCTGAGACCGCGACCCCGCGAGGGGGTCGCTGCAAGTTGGAGGGGCGGCCCTGCACAGCGCCGAAACTTGGCGCAAGGCCCCCGCGGCCCTGCACAACGCCGCAACTTGGCGCAAGGCCCTCGCGGCCTTGCACAGCGCCGCAACTTGGCGCAAGGCCCTCGCGGCCTTGCACAGCGCCGCAACTTGGCGCAAGGCCCCCGCGGCCCTGCACAGCGCCGCAACTTGGCGCAAGGCCCCC
>JAFWPM010000156.1 GCA_017509565.1 Kiritimatiellia bacterium
CGCGGCGGCACGCGCCGCGATGCCGGAGCGCGGGCGGCCCGATTGCTTCCGAGGGCTCTCGATTGCAGTCGATTGCAATCGATTGCTGTCGGATTTCTTCATCGTTGTTTCCTTGCCTTTCCTACGCGGCTTTGCTAAAATCCCAGTTGTCATGGATACTCCCCTTTTCAAAAACTCCACGGGCTACAAACGCCTCGACGCCTATGTTCTCCTCAACCTCGTGCAGCTCGAGACACTCGCCTTCTGCCGGCGCTTCCTCTCGCGCGAAAGCGACCCCTGCGGCCGCCAGTTTGACCAGATGACGCAGGCCGCGCGCTCCGGGGTGAAGAATCTCACGGAAGGCAGCGAGCGCCTCGCCACCTCCGCGCAGACCGCCCTGAAGCTCATCGACGTCGCCAAGGCCAGCCTCTGCGAACTGCGCGACGACTACCTCACCTTCCTCATGGACAAAGGCCTCGCCCCGTGGCGCAGGGACTCTCCGGAGGCCCGCGCCGTCTATGCCGTGCGCCTCGACCCCGCCGCCTACGGCGACGACGTGAACCACGACCTTGCCGAGCACGTCATCGCCCAGCGCCGCAAGTTCGCGCCGTGGTTCGGACGGGAACCCCCGACTGCAATCGACAGCAATCGAATGCAATCGAGTGCGGGACCGGCCGTCGTCTTCGCCAACGCGATGCTGATCCTCATCGGGCGCGCCCTCGCGATGCTCGACCGCATTCTGCGCCGTCGCGGCGAGGAGTTCGTCAGGGAGGGCGGCTTCTCCGAGCGCATGACCGCCGCCCGCGTGGAGGAGAAGCGCGCCAAGCGCAAGCCCGTGGACGACGACGCGCCCAAATGCCCTCTTTGCGGCGCCGACATGCGCCTCCGCCACGGCAAGGCCGGCGACTTCTGGGGATGCACCGCCTACCCCGCCTGCCGCGGAACAAAAAACATCGCAACCACTCGATAGCAATCGACTGCTCTCGACTGCACTCGGTTGCCCCCGACTGTCCTCGATCGCCTCCGGCTCGAACCTGAGGCAATCCTCGCTTAGGCGGCCGCGACGCTCCAGCCGAATCTTCCCCGGCGCGACCTCCGCTTCGTATTTCAGCCTCGCGTCAATACTAGGCATGGCTGACTCCCGGTCGAAAAAAGAATTGAAGAATCGAAGAATCGAATGCGCTCGCTTCGCTCGCTATTCGGCGAAACCCTGGACGGGACGAACAGACAGCCCGTAATAGCGGTCGTCGTAGCTGTCGACCGCGTAGTGGTCGCCGGAAAGGAAGTTGAGGATCCTCGCGTAGTAGGAATCCGAGTAGGGAACGTAGGGAACGGACGACCAGTAGTAGCCGTCCGAACCGGCGTAGCGGAGGGAAGTCCCGCGGCCGGAGCCGGCGGCGGGGAGGAAGATGCTGTTCGCCGAGAAGTCGCCGCGCCCGCGCACGACGTAGCCGTTCACGCCGTTTTGCGTCGTCCAGGTCCAGTCGCAATTGTTGTAGCAGAGGTCGCAGAGCTCCTGGTAGGTCGGCATCCGCCACGAGCCGCCCCAGTGCGCCTGCGCCGCGTCGTGCTCCGGCGCAAGAACGTCCGCGCCGTCCTTCGACACGATCCAGCCCTCGCTCTGGAGCGTGGAGACGCTCTTGTTGTAGGTCTGCAGGCTGATTGGGTCGTTGTAAAATCGGAAGTTCTGCGACGAGCCGTCGCTCGCGACCCAGGCGTTTCCCTCGCGGCGGTAGCCCACGGTGTCGCCCCACCAGAAGTAGAGGCCGTATTCTTCAGGCTCCTCGGCGCCGACATTCGTCGTGGCCCAGTAGGGGCCGCCCTCCCAGAGCTGGACCATCGCGTGCGCGTCGAAGCTGACGCGCACGGCCACGCTCTCGAAGACCGCCGGACCCAGGTCGGCGCGGGCGTCCCAGAGCAGGCGGTAGGTGCCGTTCGTCGTCACCTCGCGGTCGTCCGACCACGCGCCGCCCCGCTCCACCTGGAAGTGCGAGCCGTTGCGCGCGCGCCACGTGGCCTGGTCCACCGCCGCCACGGCGAGCTTCAGGCCGTTCGTCACGCCCTCGATGCCCGTCACCGTGCACTCAATGTCCACGAGCCCGTTCCACGGGTAGCGCTGGACGGCTGTCACGTTCCGGACGGAGACGTCCGCGAAGGTCATTGCCGCCGCCAACGCGGCGGCCACAGTTGCCAGTAGGGTTTTTGCTTGCATTGCCTCTTCCTTGGTGTTCGTTGCCGCCCACGGCCCGATACGAGGAAAGGCACAAAAGAAAAGCCTCGCTTCATATCCCGAACGAGGCTGTGAGAAAGGCCTTTGGAGAAACACGAAGAGAGGCAAGCGCTGTCTGCGCCGTCTCTGCAAGGTGCCGTCTCCGTTGAAACTTCTCACATTTCGTTCGACGACCGCTTTGCAGCGTGAATAAATTGTCGCTATGCTCAAGAGTGCAAAAGGCAACGCGCACAGGACGCCTTGCAAATTTGCAATATTAATCTACCAGAGTGACAATATGGTGTCAAACTTAATTCGCGGCGCGCGGGGGTTCCATCGGCGACGGCTTTCCAGATGCGCCTCGGCCTGGAATCTGGTATAATGTCCAGCACGAACTTGAAGCAACCACAAACAACCATTCAGAAACCATGCGCTACTTCCTGGCAATCGACATCGGCGCCTCAAGCGGGCGCCACATCCTAGGGCACCGCGATGAGGACGGGCTCCTCCGCCTTGAGGAAATCTACCGCTTCGACAACTCCCAGATTGAACGCGGCGGGCACGCCTGCTGGGACACGGAGGCCCTTTTCAGAAATGTGGTCTCCGGGATCAAGGCCTGCGCCGGCAGGGGCGTCGTGCCGGAATCGGTCGCGATTGACACATGGGGCGTGGATTTCGTCCTGCTGGACGAGTCGCTGAACGAGTGCTCCGACGCCGTGGCCTACCGCGACCCGCGCACCGACGGCATGGAAGAGGCCGTAGCCCGGCTTGTTCCCGATGCCGAACTCTATTCCCGCACCGGGATACAGAAGATGTCCTTCAACACCATCTACCAGCTGATGGCGCTTAAGCGCGAGGACCCCGCGGCGCTGGAGCGCGCGGCGCACATGCTGATGATTCCCGAATACCTGAACTTCCGCCTAACCGGCAGGATAGTCCACGACTACACGGACTCCACGACCACCGGGCTTGTCGACGCCGCCGCCAAGGACTGGGACTTCACGACGATCGACAAACTCGGGCTGCCGCGCCGCATCTTCGGCGCGCTGTCGATGCCCGGGGCGGACATAGGCCCGCTGAAGGATGAGGTCGCGGCGGAGGCCGGCTTCAACACGCGGGTGGTCCTCGGGGCGACGCACGACACGGCCAGCGCATTCCTCTCCGTCCCCGCGCGCGACGACGCGGCCGTCTACATTTCGAGCGGGACATGGTCGCTGCTCGGGGTCGAGAACGAGGAGCCGATCACAAACGAGGCGAGCCGCGCCGCGAACTTCACCAACGAGGGCGGATACGACTACCGCTACCGCTACCTCCGCAACATCATGGGCCTGTGGATGATCCAGTCGATCCGCCGCGAGCTCAACGGCACCGCCTACGTGCAGGGGCGGGATACGGGATCCGCCGCGCTCGACGCCCTTCGCGATTACGAGAAGGGCCGCAAGTATTCCTTCGGCGACCTTGAGCGCCTTGCCCGCGCGGCGGACTTCGACTGCATAGTGGACGTGAACGCGCAGCGCTTCATGGCCCCGGCGAGCATGGTCGCGGAAGTCTGCGCCGCCTGCACCGAGGCATGCGGGCGCGCACCGGCAACCATCGGCGAACTCGTCCTGTGCGTCTACCGCAGTCTCGCCGACTGCTACCGGCGCGCCATCGAGGGGCTCTCGTCAATCACCGGCCGCCGCTACACATCAGTGAACATCGTCGGCGGCGGCTGCCGTGACGGCTTCCTCAACGAACTCACGGCAAAGGCGACTGGCCTTGAAGTATTCACCGGCCCCACCGAGGGCACCGCCGTCGGCAACCTGATTGTCCAGATGCTCGCGGCCGGCGTATTCCGCGACCTGGCGGAGGCCCGGGCGTCGATTATCCGCGAATAGCGGGCACGCTCAAAAATGCCGGCACTCACGTCATCCGACCGCGAATTCCTGTCGAAGGTCTACGCCTCCGCGACGCTGAACCCGTTCAGCGTGGAGAGGCTTTCGACAGACGCGGCCGCAATCGGGCTCGGCGGTTCGATACAGTCGTTCTCCCATGTCCCGGACCTGATCGCGAAGCTCGGGCGGCGCCTCGCCGCGACGCTTCCGCCGGGGGGGCCGTCATGGCGCTCGTTCGAGGCCGGGGACGCGCTTCTGCTTGAGGCCGGCATCCTTTTCCACGTATTCCACAGCCACGCCCCGGCGCTTGACGACTACATCCACGCGCAAAGCGAAAGCACCGGCGCCCCGCTCCCGGCTGAGGCCGCGGCGTCCGTTTTCGCCGACCTGAGGGCGCGGGGCTTCACCCAGGCCGCCGCCGAGCGCTATGTGGCGGTGATCTTCCAGCTGCGCCGCGCGTTCTTCTTCATTTCAACTGGGCTGCTCGACGAATGCGAGTCGATGCGCCGCCTGAGGATGGACGTCTGGAACGCGATATTCACCGGGGACCTCCGGCTATACCTTGAAAGCCTCTGGAACAGGATGGACGACTTCTCGGTCCTGCTTCTGGGCGAAACCGGCACCGGCAAGGGCGCCGCCGCGATGGCAATCGGGCGCTCCAACTACATTCCGTACAACTCGCAGCGCAGGGCCTTCGCCGAGAACTTCAACGACGCGTTCCTCTCAATCAACCTCTCGGAGTTTTCGGAAAGCCTCATAGAGTCCGAACTATTCGGACACGTCAAGGGCGCCTTCACGGGGGCCATTGGGAACCATGACGGCATTTTTTCGCGGTGCAGCCGCCATGGCGCGATATTCCTCGACGAAATCGGCGACGTCTCCGAACATGTCCAGATAAAGCTCCTCCAGGTCCTCCAGCAAAGGATTTTCTCCCCGGTGGGCGGGCACGCGACGCTGCGATTCGGCGGGCGCGTCATAGCCGCCACGAACAAGGACCTCGCGGCGCTCAGGGCGGACGGGGCATTCAGGAACGACTTCTACTACAGGCTCTCGTCAAGCCGCATAACCCTACCGACGCTGCGCCAGCGCATCGCCGAAGACCGCGGCGAACTCGCCTTCATGCTCCGGGAGATTGTCCACCGCATTGTCGGGACCCCGGACGACACACTGGCGGGCTACATCGCGCGGCGATTCGCGGAAGGGCTTCCCGCCGACTACCAATGGCCAGGCAATGTCCGCGAACTCGAACAGGCCGTCAGGTCGGTGCTCGTTTCCGGGAACTACGGCGGCGAAACGCCGCAGGCGGCGCCTGGGATGGCCATCCCGCGCGAAATCGCGGAAATCCTCAACGGGGAGATGACGCTCGACGAGCTTGAGGCATGGTACTGCCGCCACCTGCATTCCCGATTCGGGACATACGGCGAAGTTGCGCGCCGCCTTGGCGTGGACTGGCGCACCGTGAAGCAGAAGATCGGCAACTAGCGGCGGGCGGCATGCCCGCCGCGGCAAAGGCCGCCTGGCCGCGCCGGCTATTTGCGGCGCGCGGCACAGAACTTGGCGACCGCCATGGCGAGCAGCGCGGCAGCAAGGGCGAGCAGGATGGCGGTCACGACGCCAAGCGTCGAGTTGCCGGCCTTCCACGAGCCGGTGCAGAGCAGGTAGAGGCCGCAGGAGGAGACCGACAGCATGAAAAGCATCGGGAAGAGGGTCACCCACCAGGCGCGGCCGTTCTTGTAGAGCCACAGCGACGCCGTGAAGAGGGTCAGGCCCGCGAGAAGCTGGTTCGCGGAGGCGAAGATGTTCCAGAGGTTCTTGGCCGCCTCGGGGTTGCCAAGCAGAAGCAGCGCCACAAGCCCGACCACGAGCGCAGTGGCGACATACATGTTGGCGAGCGGCGCGCAAAGCCCGCGGCGGGCCGGCTTGGCGTCAGCGGCGGCGCCGGAATTGCCCGAGAACAGCTCCTGCCAGGTGAAGCGCGCCAGGCGGGTCGCGGTGTCCACGCTCGTCATGAGGAAGGCCGAAACGGCCAGTGACATGAAGGTGTAGCCGGCGTGTTCGGGGATTCCAAGCTTTGTGCAGAAGGATGCAAGGCCTCCGGCGAAAAGCGCCACCGGGCCGGGGGTGTGCAACTTGGAGGTCAGTTCGCCCTGCGAGAGGATTCCGACCGCCACGAGGGCGAGAATCGCGAGGACGCCCTCAAGGAGCATTCCGCCGTATGCGACGGGGAGGATGTGGCGCTCGTTGTCTATTTGCTTCGCCGTTGTGCCGGAGGCCACCAGGGCGTGGAATCCCGAACAGGCGCCGCAGGCGATGGTGATGAAGAGAATCGGGAAGAGCGGCTGGCTGACGCCTGCGGCGTTCGCGGCGTGCCAACCGGTGAATGCTGAGAGGCCGATGTGCGGGGCCGCCACGAACACGCCCGCGAAGCCGAGGGCCATCATTGCGTAGAGGAGGTAGCTGTTCAGGTAGTCGCGCGGCTGGAGAAGCAGCCAGACCGGCAAAGTTGATGCCAGGAAGCAGTATGCGAGGAGGATGAGCGTCCACGCCATCTGGGCGCCGCCGGCGGAAAGGCCGTGGCGCGTGAAGTCGAGCGGGGCCTTGGTGCCAAGCCAGATGCACCCGAACATCACCGGGACGAAGATCGCGGTCGCCACCGAGACCGGGACCTTGAGACGGTTCACCGCAATCCCGAAGACAACGGCGAGGGCGATGAAGAGGAGCGACGATGTGGCGACCTCCGGGGAGTGGACGAACGTCACCGCCACCTGGCGCGTGAACTCGGCGCAAACCAGAATGAGGGTTGACCAGCAGAACACAAGGAAAAGCACCTTGCCAAACGAGCCGAGGACGGTCTCGATGACCGAAGCGATGGACCGCCCGCCATGCCGCACGGAGAGGTACAGGGAGACCATGTCGTGGACGGCGCCGATGAAGATGCAGCCGATGATCACCCAGGCGACGACCGCGCCCCAGCCGAAATAGGCGGCCGCAATCGGGCCGACAATCGGGCCGGCGCCGGCGATTGAGGCGAAATGGTGGCCGAAGAGGACTGCCGGGTGCGCCGGGACGTAGTCCACGCCGTCGCCCTGCGTGTGGGCCGGGGTCTGGCGCGACTGGTCGATTCCCAGCAAACGCGACAACAACCCGCCATATATGAAATACGCCGCCGCGAAGACTATGATCGCGGCTCCTAGAAGCAGAGCACCGTTCATTTTGCAATCCTTTCAGAATGTGCATTCAATTTTAGCACATTTCCGCGGAAAAGTTTTGAAAAACGCGCGATGCATTGCGGGAGGCGCCCATGCAAAGGCGTCTCCCGCGAATGCCGGCGCTTTCCGGGGACACTACTCCCCGCGTCCGGCGAAGAATCGGATTAGGCGCTGCGCATGGGCGGCGCAGGCGTCGATGATCGGGTCGGCAAGCTTGTCCGGGGGGACGAAGCCGCCATTGAGGTCGCCGTAGACCTTGAGCGACGCCTTGATGAAGGTGTCGAGATATTCGGTGGCGATGTTGACCTTTGCGATACCGGCCTCGATGGCGCGCCTTACGTCCTTCAGCGGGGTGCCGCTGCCGCCGTGCAGGACAAGCGGGGTCCCTGGCAGGGCGTCGGCTATCGCCTGGCAGCGCCGGATGTCAAGCTTGGGCTCCGCCTTGTAGTAGCCGTGCGCGGTGCCGATCGAGACGGCCAGGGCGTCGACGCCCGTCGCCGACGCGAACGCGGCGGCCTCGGCGACGTCGGTGAGGGCGGTTTCGTCGCCCTGCGCGACATGGCCGATTTCGCCTTCGCAGGTGGCGCCAAGCGCGTGGGCATAGTCCGCAACGTGCCTGGTCCACTTGACATTCTCCTCGTATGGCGAGCGAGAACCGTCGAACATAACCGAAGTATAGCCCCACGCAAGGGCGTCCTCGGCCTGTCTGACGGTGGCGCCGTGGTCGAGATGGAGCGCTACGGGAACCGACGCGCGCGCCGCCATGGCGCGGAGCGTCGGCGCGAGGTCGCGCGCCTTGCCGCTATCGAACAGGCGCATGTAGAGCTGGACGATGACGGGTTCCCTCTCGGCCTCGGCGGCCTTGAGGACCGCCGCCGCAGTTTCGTAGTTGGTTATGTTGAACGCGCCGACGGCGCGCCTTGCCCTGCGTGCCTCGCAGAGCATTTCCTTCATCGTGACGAGTGGCATTCCCTCTTCCTTCCTTCAAAGGGCGGCCCGGCATTGCGCCACGCCATACCCGTTAGCTTTGGCGGCAAAAGGCTAGAGGCACGCGGCCGCGAACTCTTCGAGCGTGACGGCCTTCAGTCCGGCGGCGGACAGGGCCTTCTTCACGTAGGCCGAAGCGACGACGAGCGAGTCCTTCTTCGGATCGTCCGCGCGGGCGGCGACGTACTTCGCGAGCTCCCCGACCAGTCCGGGGTTGAGCCTGTCCAGCACGACGGCGCCTTCGCCGCAGCAGTAGGTCTCCTCGTCGTTGGTGCCGAAAGGCTTCGTCTCGGCCTTCAGGGCCTTGAGGAGCTTTTCCGGGGCGTCGAGACCGTCGTAGTTGCGCATGAAGTCGTCGGCAATCGGGTAGACCGGCGCGGCGGGCTTCCTGGCGAACTTGATCTTGGACTGGAGAATCCACTGCGAGATGTGGAGCACCTTGCATGGGAGCTTTATCCCGAAGTCGGCGTAGTCGCGCGTGAGGGCGTCGTAGGCGGCGGGGTTGGAGACGACAAGCGTCCTGACGCCCTTTTCCGACAGGAACGCGGCGAACTTCGCGGCTGCGGCCTTGGCCTCCGGGATGAAGCCCAGGACCTTGAGCGCCTTGCCGATGCAGCCGCCGGTAATGGTCGCCGGGGCCGCCTTGGCGGCGGCGAAGAGCTTCTTCGCGGCGGCGGTGGCCTCCTTGTCGGCGGCCGTCGTCGCGTCGAGAAACCATGCGACATCCCCCTTCCCCGCCATCTTCCACGACGACGTGGCCGCGAGTTCGGCGGCGAGGGCCTTCACGGCCTCCGGCGCCTTGCCGGCCTCGACGACGTCGGCGCGGGCGGCGAGGGCGAGCCCGTTCTCGTCGTAGTGGTTCACGCAGTGGTGGACGCAGCAGGCCGAGAGGTCCTGGCGGTAGAGCGCGTCGATGAAGTCCCCGTCGTCGAACGAGTTCGTTCCGGTGCGAAGCCCGTAGAGCATCGCGGCGCGGACGCGCGGGGTGTCAACCTCGGTGTGGCGGACGTTGCCGATTGCCGAAAGGTGCCGGCACATGAAGCAGAAGCGGCAGTTGAGAATGGCTTCTTCGTATTTGTCGATGTTCATGGTGATTTTTCTTCTCCGATTGCTGTCGGTTGCGTTATCTTTACAGTCCCAGTTTGCCGGGGTTCATGATGCCATTGGGGTCAAGCTGCTTTTTGAGTCCCTGGAGGACGGGCATGGCCGTGCCGTAGAGGTCCTTGACGTAGCGTCCCAGCTTGAGCCCGACGCCGTGGTGCTCGTTGATCACGCCGCCGTTGGCGATCGCGGCGCGGATGGCCTTGTCCCAGACGGCGTTGTAGAGCGCCGCGGCCTCGCGCTCGTTTGGCGGCACCTTGTCGCCCGGGAAGATGAAGCGGGCGTAGAGCATGCAGCCCCATTCGTACCAGTGCGAGAAGTGGCCGATGAAGCGGGCTTCCGGGAACTCCTTGTTTACGACGTTCTTCATCGCCCAGTAGACCTTTTCGATGTGGGCGAAGTCCGCGACCGTGTCGAGCGTCCCGAAGGCCTGCGGCACGTGGAACATGTAGCCGGGGTAGAAGAACTTGTACTTGTTCTCCCACCACCATTCGCCGCCCTTGGCGCCGAGGTCCTTGCCCTTGAACTGGCCCTCCATTATCTCGCGGGCGTGCTTCATCTGGAGGTCGACGATGTCCTTGCGGCCGTCGAAGCCGAAGACGAGGTAGGCGCCCTTGTCGAGGTCTATCCCGAAGACCTTGGAGACGTGGGTCTTGGTCTCGGTCTCGTCGTAGAGGCGCATCGCGCAGGGCTGGAGACGGGAGCGCATGAGCGTGGCGCCGGCCTGCATGGCGGTGTGGAAGTCCGGGAAGATGTAGGCGCGGAACTGCCTGGATTCCGGCTGCGGGTGGACCTTGAGCGTCACCTCGGTGATCACGCCCAGGGTTCCCTCGCTGCCGAGGAAGAGCATAGTGAGGTCCGGACCAGAGGCGTGGCGGGGGACGGGGAGGGTGTGGATGATCTCGCCAGTCGGGGTGACGACCTCAAGGGACATGACCATGTCCTCGATCTTGCCGTATTTCGTCGAAAGGACGCCCGTGCCGCGGTGGGCCAGGAAGCCGCCGATCGTGGCGCATGCGATGGACGCCGGGAGGTGCATCGTGGAGAAGCCCTCCTTGTTGCAGTTCCATTCAAGATGGCGCGCGATGATGCCGGTCTGGCAGCGGACCGTGTAGCTTTCGCGGTCAACGCCGTAGTACTTGTCCATGCGCTTCATGTCGAGGACGATGCCGCCGAAGACAGGGAGTGCGCCGCCCTGCGAGCCGGAGCCGCCACCCCATGGGACGACGGGGATCTTGTACTGGTTGGCGATCTTCATGACCTTGGAGACTTCCTCGGTGCTACCGGGGTGGACTATGAAGTCGGCCTGGGGGCATGGCTTGCCGCGGTCATGCCACATTTCGGGTATCCAGTAGTAGTCGATCGAGTGGCCGAACTTGTCGGCGAATTTGACATCGACGTTGGCGTCGCCTACTGCGTCGGTCAGTTCTGTCCGAATCATTTCGAACATGTAGCTGTCTGGTGAGGTCTTCATGGTGTTGCTTGGGTTAGTGGCTAGTGGTTGGTGAAGTGGTTAGTGGTTGGTGGCTAGTGGTTGGTGAAGTCGTTAGTGGCTAGTGGTTAGTGGTTGGTGAAGTGGTCAGTTGCGCGAAAGGAGCTCGTAGCGCGGGAGGCGCGAGAGCGGCACATGGTCGAGGCGGATGACGGCCGGCCCGAGGTGCTCGGCGCCGAGGTCGTCAAGCCAGCGTCCCGCGGGCAGCTCGACCGTCTTGGCCCCGTCCGGGGTGATGACGGGCGCGACGAGCCAGCGGTCGCCGAGCATGAACTGCTGCATCGGGCGGTTGAAGCCCTGGTGCGGGAATGCGTATTCCATTGCCCGAACGATCGGCTCGCCCGTCGCGGCCGCGTGGCGCGCCGCATCGAGGATGTATGGCGCGAACGCGATGTGGAGGTCGGCGAACTGGCGGCAAATCGCGACGCCTTCGGCGGAGAGGTGGCGCCACGGGGCAAGCGAGAACTGCATCATCGGCATCAGCGACTGCATGGCGGCGGAGCGCAGGACGATGGTCTCATCGACCTTGCGCCCGACATACGACACCTCAAGCCCGCCGCCGACCATGTCGGCTACGGAATATGGCGAACCGACAAGACCCGTCGCGACAATCTGGGGTATCGCCCAGTCCTGCCCGCGGTTCCCGGTCCAGTCATGGGCCAGGTCGTTGAGGCGCATTACAAGCGGGAGGCCGCCGCACTTCCAGCTGACGCGGATTTCGTGGAACGGGAATTCGCGCGCCGCGAGTTCCGCGTAAAGCCGCGTGTAGTCAACGGGGAGGGCCGACCCGTCGTGGAAGCGGCAGTCCTCGACGAACATCTGCGGGTCCCCGGCGTCGAACTTGAATCCGGCGATGCCGTATTTGGCGGCGAAGTCCCTGAGGGTCTTCACGTAGAAGTCCGCGGCCTCGGGCTTGGTGAAGTCGTAGATGGCGCTGATGCCGCTCCACCAGCGGACGGCCGCGGCCTCGGTTGAGCCGGGCTTGGCGCGGTACGCCAGGTAGTCGAGCCCGTTGAGCTTCTCATGGTAGCGGAGGCGCTTGTATTCGCGGCTGTCGGGCGAGACGAAATGCGCAGTCCAGATCAGCGGAGTCCAGCCCTGCGCGTTGATGCGGTCGAAGAGCCCCTTCGGGTCAGGGTAGTCCCTTTCGTAGAACTCATACGAGCCCTGGTGCGAGAGCCATCCGCCATCCATCATGTAGATGCCGCATGGGAAGCCGCTCGCGGCGAGCTCGGCGGTATAGTCGTCGGCCGCCTTCTGGACCATCCCGCCCATGAAGAGCTCGATCCAGTTGTTCCACTGCGGGAGCGAGAAGAAGATGTCCGGCGGCGTCCCGCCCCCGAAGCGCATGTGCGCCTTGGCGGCGGCGAGGTATGCCTCGCGCAGAGTCCCGCCCGCCTGGACGGGCGCGACCGCCTCGTAGTCGGAGTCGACGATGAGGCTGCCGCCGCGGAACTCGTAGCCGAAGGGCATCTCGCTCCAGACATAGCGCCCGGCGCTCGACACGAGAAGCGGCGACGACGAGTTGCCATGGGTGCGCAGGTCGATGCGGGCGGAGTCGCAGCCGCCGTATGGCTGGTGCTGGCCATCGCCGCCGCCGCCGCCCCACCAGCGTTCGCCGGGGAGCAGCGGGATGGTGGAAACTATTGGTGCGCGGTTCCGCCCCGGTTCCGGTTCGCGTGTGCTGTTCATTGGTCTGCTGTTCCTGAGTAGACTGGCGCAAGTGCGTCGTGGATTTGGCGGTAGCGGGCGAACAGGGCGTCGTACGACGCCGCGACGCCCGCTTCCGGCTCGATGGTGCGGTCGATGCGTAGGCAACGCGCGACGGCGTCCCTGGGATTGGCGAAGACGCCCGTCCCCACTCCGGCGATGAGGGCCGCGCCGAAGCTGGCGTCCCCGGGCGTCGGCACCGAGACCGGGCGGTTGAACACGTTGGCGACGATCTCGCTCCAGAGGGCCGAGCGCGCCCCGCCGCCGATGAGGAATATGCGCTTCGCGGGAAGGCGCATTTCCTCAAGGGTGCGGAAGCAGTCGCGCAGCGAGAACGCCACGCCCTCCATCAGGGCGCGCGCGAAGTCGCCGCGCGTCGAGGAGATCGAGACCCCGGTGAACGAGGCGCGCAGGCTGGCGTCCCAGTAGGGGCACCGCTCGCCCTGGAGATAGGGGTGGAACATCACGCCGCCTGCGCCTGTCGGAGACATCGCCGCTTCCGCGTCGATAAGCGCGTAAAGATTTGGCTTCCGATTGCCGTCGGCGGCAGTCGATGGCAGTCGGTTGCAGTCTGAGTAAAACGCGTCGCGCAGCCACCGCATGCAGAGGGCGGCGGCGTTGGTCGCCGACACCGAATACCACATTCCGGGGACGATGTGGCCGTAGGTGAGCGTCTTCCGGTGAGGGTGCGCCTCGGCGGTCATCGCGTTGACGTTGCCCGCCGTGGCCAGTTTTATGATGAGGTCACCGGGCTCGACGGCGCCGGCGCCGTAGTCCTCTACGGCGCTGTCGCTTGAGCCGCAGACAACCGGCGTCCCGGCGGCGAGGCCAGTTTCGGCGGCGGCCCTGGCGGTCACGCGGCCGGCGATGTCCGTCGGCGCGATGATGCGTGGCATCTGGCCGGGGCGGAGCCCGGCCATCATGACGAGTTCCTCGTCCCAGTCCTGCCTGGCCATGTCGAAGAAGAGCGTGCCCTGCGCCTCTATGTTGTCGGTCGCCGGCTCGCCAGTCAGGAGGAAGCGCACGTAGTCCTTCACGAAGAGGACGTGCGCCGTCCGGGCAAGCGCCTCAGGCTCGTGGGCCTTGAGCCACATGAGCTGCGGCAGGGTCCACGTCGGCGCGGGCATCTGGTAGCAGCGCCCGAAGATTTTCCCGGCAAGTCCGCCGTCGCGGAGACTCGCGCACTCGGCCGTGGAGCGCTGGTCGGTCCACATTATCGTCCTGCGGACCGGCTTCCAGTCTTCGCCGAGAAGCACGGCGTTGTGCGTCGAGCCATCGAGGGCGATTGCGCCGACGCTGCCGAGGTCGACGCCGCCGTCCGCCAGCTTCCGCAGGGCGGCGCACATCGCGCTCCACCAGTCCCGCGGCTCCTGCTCGCTCCAGCCCGGATGTTCGTGGTACGTTGTGTACTCGACGGAGGCCTCGCCGGCAAGCGCGCCGTCCGTGCCTATCGCCGTCACCTTGCACCCACCGGTGCCGAAGTCTATGCCGAGAAGCAACATTACCTTACAAACCTTCAAACTTACAAACCTTCAAACTCTCAAACCTTCATCTTCCCTTCGTCCAGGCGTGGGCGGGGTCGAAGGAGGAGACAAGGCCGCGGCCCTGGTCTCCGGCCATGGTCCAGAGGTAGTACATCGAGTAGCCGGGGGCGCCGCAGAGCGGGTGGTATCCGCTGGCGATGGCGACGGTGTCGTAGTTCTGGACGCGGTAGGCCTCGTTCACGGAGCCGTCGGGCTGGTAGACGCTCTGGAAGCCGAAGCCCTGCGGCGGGTCGAAGAGGTAGAAGTATGTCTCCTCCATGTCAAGCTCGCGCGGCGGGTCGTTGACGTCGTGGCGGTGTGCCGGCCATCCGGACCAGTTGCCAGACGGAATCATGCCTTCGCCGATGTAGAAGTGCTCGGAGTCGAACTTCTCGTCGATGATCACTTCCGACGTGCGCGTCCAGTTGTCCTTGCCGAGCGAGAGGTGGCGCGTGTCCTCGGGGCGGATCAGCGTCGGCTTCGCGGTATCGCGCGTGGCGGGGGATTCGTTCCATGCCAGCTCGACATCGGAAAGGGCCGTGACCGTGAACTTGGTGCGGCGCGGCAGGTAGAGGCAGTGCGGCTTGCCGGTGAAGGGCGAGGTGCGGCCGTCGGCGACGGTGAATGACCAGCCTTCGCCCTTCGCCTCGAAATTGCCGCCGATCAGGACGAGGGCGAGCTCGGTTTCGCCGGTGTCGCCGTCGTAGGAGGCGCCCTTTGCGAGCTTGAGGAGGCCGAAGCGCGTGAGCTTCATGCCGTATTCGCCTACGTCGAACACCTTGTTGTAGCCCTGGACGGGCTTGAGCGGGATGCGAAGATTCATCGATGTTTTCCTTTCAGGGGTTGGAGTTATTTGAAAATCAGCGTGGAGACGGACCACTGGCCGCCCGGAAGCGGGAGCGTCTTGTAGCGCCCGCGGTACTTTACCACGAGGCGGCGGCGCTGAATGCCGCGCACGAGGGTGCCGTCGCAGGCGACGACGAGGACGAACGTCCCGTCCGGGTTCCTGAAGAGGATCAGGCAGGTGCCGTCGCGCGAGCCGGAGACCTCCATCACGCGGGCTCCGCGCGCGACGAACGGGCCGATGTGGCGGAAAAGCCTGTACTGCGGCGAATGCGCCACTTCCTGCGTGGTGGAATCGACTGTGACGAAGCCGCCGCAGAGATGCGCGCCGGTTGCGGGGGTGCCGAGTTCGTCGAGGCAGAGGTTCCAGCTCGTGAAGAGCGAGCATCCGTGCTGGATCATCCCGAAGACCTTGGCGGCCCACCACGATTCGGTGCGGTCGCTTAGCACCACATGCGGGCCGTTCTCGGTGTGGTAGTGGCCGAGGCGCGGGTGGGCGGCGGCGACGGCGTCGATGTTCGCGGCCTCCTCGGCCGGGCCGTAGCAGTGCCACGCCACGCCGTCGATCGCATCGGCGACGCCAGGCATGGAGAGCAACTCGGAGACGCGGGCGACGCCGTCCGGGTCCGGGTTGTGGTCGTGTACCCAGATTTTCGTGCCGAGGCCGGCGCGGCGCAAGGCCGGCGCGAGGTGGTCGCGAACGAACGCGCCTTCCTGTCCGGCAGTGTAGGTGCAGCAGGGATACTGGCCCTCGGTGTCGCACATCGTCTCGTTCTGCGGCGTGACGGCGTCGATCGGGACGCCGCGCTCGCCGTAGCCGCGCACGTACTTCACGAAGTAGTTGGCGAGCGCCGGCATGCATTCGTCCCTGAGGTTGCCGCCGACCATGAGGCCGGAGGTCTTCATCCATCCGGGCGGGCTCCACGGGGAGGCGAACACGTAGACGTCGGGGCGCAGGGCCCTGACGGCCTGCGCCATCGGCACCAGGAAGCGGTCGTCCCGCCGGAGCGAGAAGTCCGCCATTCCGGTGTCGCCTGGAGTGTCGTCGTAGCTGTAGAGACCGGTGGAGTAGTCGCTCGCGCCGATGTTGAGGCGGATGGCGCCGAGATTGCAGCCCTCCGGCGTGAAGAGGTCGCGCAGGAGCGCGGCGCGCCTCTCCGGCTCCATGTTTGCGAGAATCCAGGCCGATGCGTCGGTGAGCGACGCGCCAAGGCCGAGGAACTCGTGCTTCGCGGCGGCGGCGTCCACGTCCAGCGCCTCGACGGCCGGATACGGGTGGGGCGTAAATCCGGGCGTCGCGATTTCGCGGAAGTCCCGCGACTCGGTGGTCTGGAAGAGGCGCAGCGTTTGGCCGCCCTCCTCCGGGCAAAAGGCGCCGGTTCCCATGGAATGTGCTGGATCCATTGTTGCCAAACCTTCAAACCCTCAAACTTTCAAACTTTCAAACTTTCAAACTTTCAACTGTTCAACGGTTTACGAGGTGCATTTCGATGTTCAGGTTGCGGCAGAGGGCGGTGAGTTCCTCAGTGCGGTCGCCGTACATGAGCGCGTAGTGGTGCTCCCATCCGTTCTCCATCACCTCGCGGCGGACCGCCTCGCATCCCGCGTCGAACTTGACGGTGAGCGGGGTGCCGCGCACGACGAGGTCGGTGTCGATGCCGGTGCCGGGGCAGACGAGCATGCGGAAGCCGGTGCCGTCGCGCGTTTCGCCAAGGCGGGCCAGGGTGACGCGGCCGGGCTTGAGCGGGAATTCGCCGGTGCAGCCCTTCACGCCGCCGCCCTCGACCGTCGCCGAGCAGTGCAGCTCCGGCTGGTAGCCGGGCTTGCAGAGGCCGCATGGCGCCGCGCCGCAGTGCCAGACCGTCCCGTGGTCGCCCTCGCAGATTATGAGGTCGCAGAAGAATGGCAGCTCGCCGGAGAGTATCTGGCCGATGCGCATCATCACGGCGCCGTAGACGTCGCCCTCGCAGGCGGTGAGGTACCCGTGGTTCGTGAGGTGGCCGAGCGTCGAGCAGACGGCGATGCCGTAGAACTCGTTGAGGATGACTTCGGGCCAGCAGCGCATGGCGAAGGTGTCCACGAAGAACTTCTCCTTGAGCTTCATGACGGCGGCGATGAGGCGCGCGGACTTCTCCTTCTGGTCGCCGCGCGGGCCGTCGGTCGGGTGGGTCGCGAGGTCGCCGTCGATGACGGCCATGCCCTTGGCGACCTCTTCGGCAGTGAGGTTCTGCGCGACTGTGAAGAGTTCGTGCTCGGTGATGATCTTGACTTCCGGGCCGAGGGTGCGGCGGAGCATCATTTCGTCGACGCAGCTCGTGAAGAAGCCGGGGACGCGGCCTCCGATGAGGCCGATGCGCATGCGGCCAAGCGCCTTCATGGCCTGGGCCACGCGGATCTGCTTCATCAGCGATTCCTCCGCCTCCTTCGTGCCGGCCTGGGCGTGGACGTAGAAGTAGGGGATGCCGAGGCGCCACATGTGGTGCGCGTTCATGTTCGCGGCGCAGAACGAGTTGTTCTGGAGGCGGCCGCCCTTGGGATCGGGCTCGGGCTGCGACCAGAGCAGGATAGGCACCTTGAGGCGCTGCGCGAACATCGGGGGGACCACGCCGAGCGAGAAGGTTAGGAAGTGCGCCACGATGAGGTCGGGGCGGTCCTTTTCCCACTGGTCAAGGACTTCGATGGCCTCGCCCTCCAGGGCGAGCATGTGGTCAGGTGCCATCACCTCGACGTCGGGAAGCGTCTTGAGGAACGCGATCGCATTCGCGCGCGCCGCTTCAAGCGTGTCGTTTGTCCAGTTTACCTTGCTTAAGGGCAGATAGCCGATTTTGAATGTGTTCATGGTTGTTGTCCTGAGAGTTGTCGGAATGCATTCGGCCGCTACCGGCTGCATTCGAGAAATTGCTCGACTTCGGCGCGGCTTGGCGCGCTGGGCGGGCGGCCGGAGAGGCCGCGGCACTTGAGGGCCGAAGTGGCGGCGGCGAAGCGCTGGCACTCCATCAAATCATGCGTCTCAAGCCAGCGGATCGCGAAGGCCGTGTGGAAGAGGTCGCCGCAGCCAGTCGTGTCAACGACATTTTCCACCTTGAAGGCCGGGCACTTCACGAAGTCGCGCCCGTCGTAGCACATCGAGCCGCGGGCGCCCATCGTCGCGCCGCATACCTTCGGCCTGTATTTCGCCCAGACCTGGCGCACGGCATCCTCGGCGTCGGAGAGGCCGGTGAGCTTCAGTATGAACTCCTCCGAGCAGACGAGCAGGTCGGCAAGCGGGAGCAGCTCCTCCATGCCGTCGCGGTGCGTCCCGGCATCGTAGTTCACGGTGACGCCGGCCTCGCGCGCGACCCTTGCGGCGGCAATGGCGCCTTCGGGGTTGTGCCCGTCGAGGTGGAGGATCTTCGCGCTGGCGATTGCCCCGGCGTCGATTTCGTCCTTGTGGAGCTCCTCAAGCCCCTCGCGCGTCCACGCGCAGGAGCGCGCGCCAGTTTCGGCGTCGATCCAAAGGTACGCGATTGCGCTTGAGGCGCCAGGGCGGACCCTGACCATTGAAGTGTCCACGCCCTGCGACGCGAAGTCGGAAAGTATGGTGCGCCCGTCCGGGTCGTCGCCGACAACGCCGATGAAGGCGGACGCCATTCCAAGCGACGCCGCGCCGGCCGCGGCGTTCCCGGCGGGCTGAGCGCCGGTCCCAAGGATAATCCTGTTTTCATAAGCCGCCATGTGTGATACCCCCTTTTATCTTCCGTCGCTGCCGATGGCCAATTCCCGCGCCATGCCGTACAGC
>JAFWPM010000157.1 GCA_017509565.1 Kiritimatiellia bacterium
GCCACCCTTCCGCCGCGCACCAACCTTTCGCGCCACGACAACGCCTTCCTCTTCCACGTCTACACGCCCGACACCTCGGCCTCGCTCCGCGTCCGCACCCCATACGGCGCACCGCTCCTCACCGAGCGCGAAACCCTCCTGCGCGGCGGCGAGGCGATCTGGCACCCCGACAAGTCGTGGCGCCGCGAGTGCCGCCTTTTCGCGGACGGCCAGGCCGAAGGCGTCGTCTCCGTGAAGACCAGCTTTGCCGCCTATCCCGGCTTTGCCGGGCACCTGCAGGCCAAGGGCCTCGAAAACGCGACCCTCCGCTTCTTCCCGCCCGCGGATTTTGCCGGAAGCCACGGCGGTGGGTCCACCGTCGAACTCGTCCGTTCCTCATGGAACGTACTCGCCGCCCCTGTCGCCCCCGAATGGGAAAACACGCCCGACGGCCCGTGCGCCGTGTGGCGCAATGTCTCCGGCCCGGTCTACATCGGCTGGTAATTTCATCAAACCAAAACAAAGGAGTAAACACCATGAAGAGTCATGCCTGCGCAACATGCGCCGCCGCCATTACAGCCGCCTCGACGATTCTTTCGGCCATCGCCGCGGACATCTCGCCCAACCCGCACCAGATGACGCGGATTGTCGATGCAGAGACCGACACGACCATCTCAGGCTTCGCAAACAACGGCCAGCTGCGCAAGCGCGGCGCCGGGACGCTCACCCTCTCGGCCCCCGGCCTCAATGGCTCCGGCGAACTCGTCGTCGAGGAGGGCGCAGCCGTCCTTGACCTCTCCGCCGCCACGTCAGTCCCCACGCTCCCGGCCTCGCTCCAGTCGAAAATCTCGCTCTGGCTCGACGCCACGCAGAATGTCGTCACCGACGGCTCCGGCCTCGTCGTCGATTGGTTCGACCGCCGCGAGACGAATCTCGAAACGACCGGCGCGCACAGCTACCCGTTCGCCTCGTCGCGCCACTCGTGGGTGACGGGCGCAACCGGCGGGCAGCCCTCGCTTGTGACGGACGGCTCCGTCGCCGCCTACGTCGATTTCGGCGCGTATTCCTCCACCTTCGCGGACGGAAAGTGGCTCTGCATGACGAACTCGTCCACAAGTGGCGTCGGCTACATGGCCACTGCGGAGGCGTTCGCCGTGTTCGCCCGCAACCCCGGCAACACCGCCACTCCGAGAGGAGTCGGGACCATCTTTGGCGGCCACCACCAGGGCAACAACGCCAACCCCGTCTGGACTGGCGGCTCCGACAGGCTCTATTTCTCGAACCAGAACACCATAGCGGACAAGGGCGCGACTCGCCTCGACCGCAACCCCATCTGGAGCGGCTTCGTGCCGATCGACGACACGGAATGGCACCTTGTCGCCACGCGCCTCCCGATCAGCCAGTCCGACTGGCACTACAAGTGGAACATCCTCGGCGGCGACCGCGCCAACACCTCCGGCGGCATGCTCCTCGCGGAAGTCGTCATCTTCGACTCGCGCATTTCCGAGTTCGACCGCATGCGGGTCGAGGACTACCTCTGGCGCAAGTGGATGGGCGCGCGCCAGACCTCAGTCGGCACTGTCGCCGTTAACGCCGGGGCCTCCGCCACCATCGACACCGACTCCGACATCTCGGGCGACCTGACGGGCGGCGGCGCCGTCGTCAAGGCCGGTTCGGGCCGCCTCCGCATCCCGGCCCGCGACTTCACCGGCACCCTTGAACTGCGCGAAGGCTCCGTCCGCACCGACGGCGCGGCTTTCGCCATCACGGAGGGCGGCCAGCGCCTGACCGCCAGCATCGCCTCGCGCATAACCCGCTCGGATGAGAGCGACGGCTCCCTCGTCGTCAAGGACGGCACCGGGTTCCTGAAAATCGCCTCCCTTCCGGCGGACACCACCCTCTCCGTCGAAAACGGCACCGTCGCCCTCGCGCCGCCGGAGGCGCCCGCCGTGCAAACGGCGGGTTGCGCGGCGTCGTTCCCCTACGCCGACTTCGAGGCGTTCTCGGCAAGGACAGACTGGTCGAGCAACCTGCAATACATCAACGTCGGCGGCGGTTCGGGCACCAGCACGGAGCAGACCACCGACTACAACTGGATCTTCAGCCGCGTCGGCAAAAGCGGCGGCAACCTCGTCGGCGTCCAGAAGAACATCTATAACTCCTTCTCGTCCCAATACAAGGCCGAGGACGCGCTCGGCATCGGCTACGACGGCGACGTCTCGCTCAGCCTCGCGAAGGGGCTGGCCCGCGCCACCTTCACGCTTCCCGCCGCCGGATTCTACAAGGCGCAGTTCCGCGTCGCCGGCATCGGCGGCCTTATGGACGGGCAGATTCTCATTGACGGCGTCCAGACCGCCGCGTTCCAGCCGTTGAGCCAAAAGTCCTTCATGCGCTACGAAGCCGCGCTGCCATGGCTCGCGGTGGGCGAACACACATTCACCATCTCCGACAACGAGACGGACAACGGCAACCGCATCCTCTTCGACGACGTGAAGATCATCCCCGTTGAACTCAGCAACTCCGCGCCGGTCTCCGTGGCGATCGCCAACCCGTCGTTCGAACTACCCTGGAGCAACCTGGCGGGTGCGCTCGACGACACCGCCTACACGCCCACGACCGCCAACTGCACCGGCTGGACGATGCCGTCGGATTCGGCCAGCACGTGGGTCGGCAAGGCGCTGCGCCGCCGCTGGTACGACGGTGTGACCGACATCGGAAGCGGCCTCTGCACGAACCCCGACGAAGTGCCGGACGGGTTCCTCTGCGCCCAGCTCTACGGCGACTTCTCCCTCTCGCAGTCCGTGACGTTCCCGTCCGCCGGACGCTACCGGCTCGCCTTCCACCTCGCCCGCCGCTGCGCCTTCTGGCCGCAGGTCGTCAGCGTCACGGTCGGCGACACCGTTGTGCGCAAAGTGCGTGTCGATCACGACGACTTCCGCCGCTACGAGGCCGTCTTCGACATCGCCGCCGCCGGCGCGCAGACGCTCTCGTTCGCCGGCACGGTCGTCACGTCCGGCAACGCCTATATGACCGGGTGCGCCCTGCTCGATGCCGTCTCGTGCGTCCGCGTTTCCGACATCCCCGCCAGCCTCGTCTCCAACGGCGACTTCGAGGACGGCGGCACGGACTGGCGCATCGCGGCCGGCGCGAAGCTGATCTCCGCCGCCTCCGCGTCCGCCTGGGTCGATTCCATCGCGCGCCAGCCGCTCGACGGCGCGGAGGGCGTCCTCTTCGACACCTCCGCCGCCGGCGCCCTGCGCCAGGACATCGCCTTCCCGTCCGCCGGACGCTACGAGCTATCCTTCCGGATGCAGACCTTCGACCGCTATCCCGACGAAATCGCGAAAGTGAACGCCTTCCAGGTGAGCCTCTACGACAGCGCCACGACGAACCGCCTTCACTGGCAGGCGGTCCTTTCCGACGGCGCGGAGCGCGTCGTCACGATACCGTTCACGGTCACGGCGGCGGGAACGCAGACGCTGGAGTTCTTCGGCGACTGGCGCCTCGCGGCCGGCAAGGGCAACGTCATCGTCGATGACATCGCCATCGTCGCCGCACCGGCGGCCGACCGCGCGGACCTCGCGAACTACTTCCCGGCTAGCGCGTCCATCTCCGTTGCCTCCGGGGCGACGCTCCGCCTCGACTTCGACGGCGTGGCCAAGGTGGCCGAGGTGCGCCGCGGTGGCAGGAAAATCTGGGGCGACATCTCGCACGAGACCTACCCCGCCTGGGTGATGGGCCGCGGTGTCCTCCACACCGACGCCCCGGCCTTCGTCCTCACCGTGCGGTAGTGCCAATGAGAAAGGAACGCAGACTGCGCATCAGCGCGACGCTCGCCGCTTTGGCCATTCAGTGCACCGCCGACATAGCGCCGGCGGTTTTGGAAATACGAGAAAACGAGGAATGGGTGCGCCTCGACTGCCCCAAGGATGTTGAGCCAGGCAGCGCTCTCGATTTCTCCTCTCTCGACCTTCTCGACGCCCCTGCCGGCAAGCACGGATGGCTCCGCGCCTTCGGCGGCGATTTCGAGTTCGAGCGCCGTCCCGGCGTCCCGCAACGCTTCTGGGGCGTGAACCTGTGTTTCTCCGCGTGTTTTCCCGACCATGCGGCGGCCGACGCTCTCGTCGCCCGCCTAGCCCGCGCCGGATACAACGCCGTCCGCCTGCACCACCACGACGGGGCATGGTTCAAGTTCCCGGAGCGCAGGGACGATTTCGACTATCTGGTCGCGCGGCTGATCGGCAAGGGCATCTACGTCACGACCGACCTCTATGTTTCCCGCGAGGCCGCATGGCGCGACATCGGGATCGACCGCGACGGTAAGGTCCCGGTCCAACTCTACAAGGCGCTCGTCGGCATCGACGAAGGCGCCTTCTCCGACTGGGCGCAACACGCCCGGGAGTTTCTCATGCACGTGAACCCCTACACGGGGCGCGCGTATCTCGATGAACCCGCGATACCGCTCCTTTCCCTCGTGAACGAGGGATCGCTGCGCATGGGCTGGGGCGACATCGCGTCCGACGAGCGCGTCATCGCCGCCTGGCGGCGGTTCTGCAAGGAGGAGGCGATTCCCGACGCCGGCCAGCTCCCGACGCCGCCCGGCAAAATGACCCGCGACGATCTGCACCAGCGCTTCGACGAGTGGATCGCCGCCCGCACGTGGGAGCGCTGCTCCGAATACGTGCGGGCGCTTGGCTGCCGCGCCCTTCTCACGAACGACAACTGCGGACGCTGGCACGGCGAAGGCGAGGGCCTCACCCCGCTTTACGACTATTCCGACAGTCACGTTTACGTCGATCACCCCGAGTTCCTCGGGTCGGGCTGGTCGCCCCCCTCGCGCCTTGGCAATGCGAATCCGCTACGCGAAAACGCCCCTGCGATTCTGCATCGCGGCTGGGCCAAGGGTGCCTCGAAGCCGTATGTCGTCTCCGAGTGGAGCTTCACGGCGCCGGGCCGCTTCCGTGGCATGGCGGGGCCGCTCGTCGGCGCGCTCTGCTCCAAGGACGGCTGGGACGGCCTCTGGCGCTTCGCCTACTCCCACTCCGCCGACAATCTCGTGGATGGCGGCGAAGCCCGCGACGGCGCATACGGCGGCGACAACTACTTCGATCTCGCCTGCGACCCGCTCGCCGCCGCTTCGGACCGCATTGGCGCGCTCGTGTTCCTGCGCGGCGCGTCGGAGGATTGCCGCATCGCCATCGATCGCGACAGGGGTTCGTTCGCACTGGACTCGCCGCTTGCTTGCGGCGGATTCACCGAAGCCGGCGGCATCGACGCCGGTCCGCTCTCCTTTGAAATTTCGCCGCCGGATGCCGGCCCTGGAAATCCAGATTCCGTGAATCGGAGTTTTGCAACTCCAGGCGGCGCCCCCGCCACGATTTGCGTCGCTTCCCTCGACGGCGCCCCCGTCATTTCCTCTTCGCGGCTTTTGCTTGCGCATCTGACCGATGTGCAGGGCGACGGCGTCCGCTACGGCGACTCTTCGCGCACGACGCTTCTCGGCTGGGGCGGCGCACCGCTTCTTGCCGCCGGATCGGCCGACATTGAGTTGCGCCTCCGCGATCCCGGCGCATTTGTCGTTTACCGCCTCGACGCCTCCGGCCGCCGCTGCTGCAAAGTGCCGAGCGAAATTCGCGGCGGGGCGCTTCGCTTCCGTGTTTCGACGTGCAGCCCGCAAGGAGGGGAAATGTTTTACGAAATAGTCAACGAACCTGCAAAAATGGACGCGCTCGGCGGGGCGGAAATCTCCGTTGTGTCGCCGCCGCCGCGCTACAACGCCTGGCCAATGCTCCAAGCGCTTCCCGGTGGACGGCTCGTCTGCGCCTACAGCCGGGGCGCGGCCCACACGACCGGCGACGGTTCAAGAGGAGTCTTCGCCCGCGTGTCGGATGACGGCGCAAAGACCTGGTCGGAGGAAATCTGCGTCACCAATGCCCCGGAGTGGGGCGAAGTTACCGTAGGCAAGGGCCTCGACAGGTCCGGCGCAATGCTTCTCTGGATCCGTCGCCAAGACGGGCGCGGCTGGGGTGCCGGGACGTTCCACGACCTCTGGCGCACGTGCGACGGACTCTCGTGGGAGCGCGTCGCCTCCCCGGCGCTCGACCCTCATCCAATCCAGATTACCGACATTTTCGAAGTGCCAGGACGTGGCCTCGCATCGCTCTGGTTCGCCGGAGATTACTCGCGCGGCGTCGCCGGCAATTCGTGGGGCGTGCTGGAAAGCGCCGATGGCGGCGCGACATGGACGCAACGCACCGTGGAGAGCAATCTGGCACCGGAGCAGTGGCCGACCGAGCCGTGCGCCGTCCATCTCGGAAATGGCCGCATCCTGGCCATCGCCCGGTCTGAAAGCGCGAAATGCCAGTTCCAGCTGACGAGCGAAGACGGCGGCGCGACATGGAAGCGCGAAAAGACGAACATATCGGACGTTCTCCAATCGACGCCGAGCCTGGTCTTCGACGCCGGCACTGGGCTCGTCGCGAACTATTACTACCAGCGCGGGGCCAGGCTCCTGAAACGCCGTGTCGCCGTGGCCGATACGGTCTTTGCGAACCCCGCCGCATGGCCGGAGCCTGAAATCCTTGCGCGCGGCCACGAGGAACGGCCCTTCGATGCCGGGAACGTCAATGCCACGGCCATCGGCAGCCGGCATTTCGCCGCGACATATTCGGGAGCGGCAAACGCCGCCGCCGTATTCATCGTAGCCGCTGACGCGACAAGACCATTCCCGCCATACATCTCCAATCCCGCGCGGCAGCTCCCGCCGTCGCCAATCCCCGCCTACAGCCCCGTGGGCATGGAGACGGGCGTTCGCGGAAAGGCGACAGGCTTCTTCCATGTCGAGGCCATCGACGGCCTCTGCTGGATGGTCGATCCGCTTGGCCGCGCGATTGTTCTCGCGGGCGTCGATTGGTGCACGTGGGTCGGGATGTATTGCGAGGAAATCCAATCCGCACCCTACGGCGAGGCGGTGAAGGAGAAGTTCGCGTCCGCCGTCAAATGGGCGGAGAGCGCCGACGCCCGCCTCGCCTCCTGGGGCTTCAACTTCGTCGCCGTCGGGTCATGCCCCGAAATCAAATATCGGAGCCTCGCCCACGCGAACGGCGCGGACCACCTCTACTTCTCCACGCACCTCTGCACGGGCGACGACCCCGACCGTTGGATTTCTCCCTACCGAAACGCACCCGGCACGGCGTTCCCCAACGTCTTCCATCCGCGCTTCGCGGAGGAATGCGAAGAGCTGGCCAGGAAGCGCTGCGCCCCGCATGTGGACGATCCGTGGCTCGTCGGCTACTTCCTCGACAACGAACTGCGCTGGGGCGCCACGGACGAGGCCCTCTTCGACACCGTCGCCGCCCTGCCGCCCGGGCACACCGCCAGAAAGGCGCTGGAAGAATTCGTTGCGGGGCGTGGTGACGATGCAGTGGCCCCTGAAACGGTCAAGCGCGAATTCCTCGCCTTCGTCGCCGAACGCTACTATTCAACCCTCTGCGGCGCCATCCGCAAGGCCGACCCCAACCACCTCATCCTCGGCAACCGCTTCGCCGGAATCGTTCAGCCCGCCGCCGTCATCGCCGCGTGCGGCCGCCACTGCGATGTCGTTTCGCTCAACGTCTATCCGCACGTCGAGTTCTCTACGGGCGGGATATTCTCCAACCACCCCGCTCACGGCGGCAAGCCGCTCGCCGACGCCTTCCGGGCCTTCCATGACATCGCCGGAAAGCCGCTGCTTCTCACCGAGTGGAGCTTCCCGGCGCTCGACGCGGGACTGCCCTGCACGCACGGCGCGGGCCAGCGAGTCAAGACGCAGGCCGATCGGGCCAAGGCGTCCGAAATCCTGCTCCGCACCGTGTTCTCGCTCCCGTTCGTCATCGGCCACGATTTCTTCATGTGGCAGGACGACCCGCCGCTGGGATTCAACAAGTTCTTCCATGAGGACTGCAACTACGGCCTCGTCAACCTCAAGGACGAACCCTACGCGGAACTAACCGCCACATTCGCCCGCATCCACCGCGAGGCCACAACCATCCGCATGGATGGCTTAGCGGAGGCGTCTCCTGCCGATTCAGCGCCCCGCATACTCCCATGAACCGCCCATACCCGACAATCTCGCTCAAGTCCGATTCGCTCTTCCGGCGAGGAACGCTCGAATTCGGCCCCAAGTCCCTTTTCGCGAAAGACGACGATCATCTCTATTCATACTTCGCCGAACTCTTCCGCTCCTACCGTCAACTGCTGAAGCACTGCGACGCCGTTTCGCTCCTCTTCTGGCTCGGCGACGGAACCGACATCCTCCGTTACGACGGCAATCCAGACACGTCCATCGCCTGGGCGCGCTGGCAGGGCTTTGCGCACCCGATGGGCAATCCGCCGCGCCCGCCGGTCCTTTATGCCGACAACACAATTGAACTCACTTACGGCGACGTGCGGCGAATAGTCGCGGCCGCGCGGCACTCCTGCGCCGATGTCCTCGGCAAAGCGCTCTTGTTCATTCTCCCGTTCGACCCCGGATCGGAGTTCACCGAAGCGCCGTTCCGTTACGAACTCCATCCCGAAATTCTCTACCATGCCGCGGACGGCGCGACAGTCCGCTGCATTGACGCCATTGGCCGCTTCCACGCCGACTTCGCCCGCTACGCCGCTTACCCCGAAGGCATTCCCGAAGGTACGCCGTTTGGCGAATTCCTTGGCCGCCAGGCGCGCGCCTACTTCGCCTACACCGGTGCCGACGCCTTCTGGTTCTCCAACTCGTTCGGCTTCGGCCGCAGCCCATACGCCTCCGGTGGCACGGGGCAGTTCTTCGACGGCGAACGCTTCATGCCGGAAGGCAACCGCACCGTGCGTGATGCAGTGCTTTCCTTCTGGCGCGATTTCCGGCGCGAATGCCCCGACTTGCCCATCCTTTGCCGGGGCACCGACTTCACTGTCGGCATGAACCTCGTCAACCACGCCTCCGCATTTCGCACACTCTACGACGGCAACAGATTCGGCATCACCCCGCCGCCCAACACGCCCTGGCCTGCGCTTAACCGCAATCACGGCCTCGCCATTGCCGGTTTCCTCACACAGAACGCGCCGTTTCCTGACAAATGCCTTCCGCTTCGCTTCTACGCCACGGACCAATGGTTCTGCAACAACCCATGGGTTGACCGATGGGACCGCTCGCCGCATGACATCTACCTCACCGCCTCGCTTTGCAAGTTCGCCCCGGATGGCGGTCTTTGCGCCTTCGACAGCGTCCACGTCATGGGCGTCGATGGCTCATGGGGCGAGATGCCGTCCGAGATTGCCGACGAGGTGATTCCCCACCTCAAGCGAGCCGCCGCCCTTCGCCCGGACGCCCCGCCGCCAATCATTTGGGTCTATCCCTTCGACGAATACGACATGCTGGTCTTCGGCGACCGCCCGACGCCTGACATCCCCTTCGGCGGCGACCTTTCGATCATCGGAGCCCTCAATCATGCCTTCCCGCTTTCCGGCATCGTCACGACCGCCAACCTCGCAGCAGCGCTGCATGCGGCGGGCTCGTCCCTTTCTGGACGCATCCTCGTCACCCCTGCGCCGGTTCCCGACAGCGAAATCGAAGGTCTGCTTCTGCGTCATCTCGCCGACGGGGGAGGCATCCTCTGCTACGGGACGCTTCGGCACGCTTCCGCAACGTGGCTCTCCGCACTTGGTCTCGCGGCAGACGCCGTACCGTTAGATGGGAAATTCTCGGTCGCGGGCGATGTCGCCCGCGCTCCCTCGCGCCGCCTTCTGCACGATGCAGTGATTGGCCAGGGCGGCCTTGTCGAAACAGCTGCCGGTGCGACCATCCTCGCAGAGGCCGTGGCCCCTTCCGGACAGCGCCGAGTCCTTGCCGCCGTCAACGGCCGCGCCGCATGGACGCGCGGCGGCAGCGGCGCTGACCGCAAACGCCTCCGCGACCGCGATGTTGCCGCACGCGACGAACGCGAATGGTTCGCGCCGGAACGGCTCTTCGACGTTGCGCTCGGCGCCCTTGGCTGGTTCATTCGCATGGAACACGGCCTCGCTCTGGAATCAATCGAATTCCTTGTCTCGCGCAACCGCGGGGGATTCGTGTTCTCCGGCCACTCCGTCGACGACGACGCCGCGCTCCTCGTCCGTGCGCCATGGGGCGCCCCCGTGCCGCTCGCGCGCCGCGTCCGCATCGTCGATGGCGCGACGCGCATCCCGGTGCACACCTGGTTCCACGACGAGGTGCGCATCTTCGCCCGCCAGCGCGAAGGGGTTGTCGGCTGCCGTTCCCAACCGGTTGTCGCGAAGGAGTTGCACCGCCGATGGCTAGTCGAAGGGCTCGACCACGCCGACGTGCGCTTCTATGCCGACCCCTGTCGCCGCCCCGTGTTCTACCGCACCGCTAGCAACGAATACGGAGACGCCCGTGAACCTATCCGGCCCGAACTTGTCATCGACGGCACCGGCGCGTGGTTTGAACTCTCCGACTATTCCGGCCCGCTCTCTATCGGCTGGTAAGGCGGCAGAACGACAGGGGATCAGCCAGATGAAAAGCAGCGTCATCCTCTATGTCGGCATGCGTCCGGAATGGGACGTCAACCGCAAGCGCCTTGCCGGAATCGTGCGCTCCGTGACGCCCTGCGACGGCATCAACCTCGAAAACCGCCGCCACTTCGACTACGCGCCGCCGACCCAGATCTTCCCCGTCGAGCGCCTGATGCGCCACGTCCTCGGAGCGGCCTTCGGCTGGAGTTTCGCCGCCGCTTTGCCCGCGCCCGCCACCCTTCCGCCGCGCACCAACCTTTCGCGCCACGACAACGCCTTCCTCTTCCACGTCTACACGCCCGACACATCGGCCTCCATGCGCGTCCGCACCCCCTACGGCGTGCCGCTCCTCACCGAGCGCGAAACCGTCCTCCGCGGCGGCGAGGCGATCTGGCACCCCGACAACTCCTGGCGCGTCGAATGCCGCCTTTTCGCGGACGGCCAGGCCGAAGGCGTCGTCTCCGTGAAGACCAGCTTTGCCGCCTATCCCGGCTTCACCGGCCATATCCAGGTCAAGGGCCTCGAAAACGCGACTCTCCGCTTCTTCCCGCCCGCGGATTTTGCCGGAAGCAGCAATGGTGGGTCCACCGTCGAGCTCGTCCAATCCAACTGGAACATGCTCGCCGAGCCAGAGGAGCCGGAATGGGATAACACGCCCGACGGCCCGTGCGCCGTGTGGCGCAACGTCACGGGAGACATCTTCATCGGATGGTAAAGGCATGAAAACACTGGCAACCAAGACATTCGCAGCAAGCCTGGCGGCATTCGCCGGCGAACCGCCCGCGCTTCCGCACCCGGCCGCCATCGTCCGCGGCATCGCCTACGCGCCGGAGAACGGCGCATTCGGCCTCGGCGACCTGTGGCTGCCGGCGTCACCGCAACCCGACGGCGCAACCCTTTCGTCCGACCATCCCCCCGTCGTCCTCCTCATCCACGGCGGCGGCTGGAGCGCCCTCGACCGCGCGAGCGTTGCGGGCATCGCGCAGTTCTTTCGCGACGACCTCGGCTTCGCGGTCTTCAACGTCGAATACCGCCTCGCGTCCGAGACGAACCGCTGGCCGGCATGCGGCGACGACTGCGTCGCCGCCGCAAACTGGCTCTTCTCCGACGCCTTCCGCGACATCGCCGGCTTCTCGCCGGACAAGATATGGCTTTGCGGCGCCTCGGCCGGCGGCCACCTCGCGCTCTGGACGCTCGTGAACCTGCCGCCCGAAAAAGTGGCCGGTTGCATATCCATCTCCTCCATCGGCGACCCCGTGCCTGACTTCCGCGCGCATCGCGGTCGCTACACGGCGCTCTTCGGTCCGGTTTCCGACGAGGCCGCGCTTGCGGCCATGGACCCGATTCCCCTGATACGCCCCGGCATGGCGCCGCTGCTGTGCACGCACGCCGACGCCGACGAGGTCGTGCCCGTCGCCTCGCACCGCGCCTTCGCCGACGCCTACCGCGCCGCCGGCAACCGTTGCGAATTCTTCGAATACCCGCACGACGCCGAACCGAACACGGGGGGCCACTGCATCTGGCGGCCCGGACCGCACCGGTTGCTCCCGCTGCTGGAGAAACGCATCGCCGAGTTCGCGCGCTAAGCGGAGTCTCCGGGTATACCCCCCTGTATCGTTCGCGGCCGACTTTGACGGCTCGGCGCGCTCGGCCGTCGCCGGAGCGCGCCTCTATTACGAAATCATTGCGGTGTCCGGGGCGCGTCGGGTGCGTTGATCCGGCGCCACCGGCGCATGGAGCAGCCGTGGCGCATGCGAAAAAGCCGGCGCAACCCGCTGGTGTCGTTGAAGCCTGCCTTGCCGCAGATGGCCTCGACCGAGTCGTCCGTCTCGCGCAGGAGCCGTTGCACCTCGCGCAGACGGCGGTCGTTCAGCGCTCCGAGGACGGTCCCGCCATGCAGCTGCCTGAACCGCAGGTCGAGAAGCGGGCGGCTTGCGTGGACGGCCTTCGCAACGTCGGCGACGGTCGCGCCCTCGCAGGCGTGGGCGTCGATCCAGTCGAGCGCGGCGTTTACAAGAGGCCCGCCAATACCCTGGGGCGCGGTCGAGGCCCGCGCCGACACCCCAAGCACCGGCATTTCGAGGTCGCACCGCCTTGCCTTGCCACCCTCCATCATGCGCCACAGTTCTTCGGCGGCAATCCGTCCGAGCGCCTCGTAGTCCATCGCCACGCTTGAGAGGTTCGGGGTTAGGTGCCGGCAGAAGAACTCGTCGTCGTTCACGCCGAGGATCGCCACGTCGCGCGGAACCCTCAGCCCCGCATGGCGGCAGGCCAGAAGAATGTCCCGCGCCGCTCTGTCGTCCGATGCAAACACGGCTGCGGCCTTCGGCAGAGATACAAGCCACTCCGAAAGCGCCTCCATCTCCTTCCTCACCGAGATTGCGTGGTGCGTCTCCTCATTTGCCGAAAAGCGCATGAAGGGCAGCCCCGCAGACGCGACCGCGTCGCGGAATGCGTCGCCCCTGTCGACGGACCAGAAAAGATTGCCCCGGGCCTCAAAGTATGCAAAGGAGCGATACCCTCGCCGTTCCAGGAAATGGCGAGCCGCTGCGCGCCCCAAGTCGCCGAAGCGGACACGCATCAGCGAGACTCGGCGCAGGGTCTTCGGCGGCTCCGCCGCGTCCTTCTGCAAGAACACGATCGGCGCCGCTGTCTTTGGGACCAGCGGAAATACGTGCCAAGACTCGAAGTCTGTGACAATGCCGTCGAAATCGCCCTTTTCAAACAGCATTTCCAAGGTGTCGGCCATAAGCGCGGGCATTGTCTCGATTTCCCACGACAGATTGCGGTCGCGCGCAAAGGCGATAACGCCATCGAGCGTCCTGCGTGTCGGCGCGTCCATCATCCAGTTCGCCAGAAGGATGCGCTTCGGACTATGTGGGAGGTCCGTTTCCCCTGCTTTGATTTTCATGCATCCAATCATAGTGTCTGCCATCGCCGCTGTCAATCAAATATTATCTGATTTTCGCGGAAAAATTCATTTGATTATCCTTTTTTCCCAGTTTGGGACATGGTAGTATGTCTGTGCCGTTGCGGGGAGTCGGCAAGGTGCCGGAAAATCCCCACGCGACCTGTCATCACGAACGGAGCAACCATGAACGCAAGGAACTCGACAACCGCAATCGTTGTGGCCGCACTGGCCGCATTCGCCATTCCAGCCCATGCCGGCATCTGGTTCAAGGGCGACGCCACCATGCGCCAAGGCTATTGGGACGACCTGAACTGCTGGTGGACGTGGTACACGTATGCGAATCATGCGACGTCCTTGTCTTCAATCACAGATGTCAACATTCCATACGGGCACACGGTCGTCGTCACAGGCACGACCGCCAAATGCTATAGCCTCAAGGCATTTTCCAACGAAGCCGATCATCCGGCAACGGTTCGCATCGTTGCCGGCGGGACGCTGAATGTCACGAGTGGCGGGGCTGAGGAATTCGGCACACGCCACAGCGCATACGGCGACGCCTATAAGTACGGGTGCCTCGACATTCAGGTTGGCGCGACGAACGCTGGTGCCCTTGTTGTTGGCGGAACAGGTTTCGGGACTGTGACCAACGCGGGCTGCCACTCCTGGGGCGGCGACATGAAGATTGGCAGGGACGCCGGATCCGGCGGTGTTTATGTCCATGATGGCGGAATCAACACATTCAACTATCCACAAAATCTCGATGTCGGAATGGACGGCACCGGCGAACTGCTTGTCAAATCTGGAACGTTCGCTTTCAGATGGTTCGCGAATGGCGACAACGTCATCGGCTACACCCGCATTGGCTGCGGCGCGGGCGGCGGCTCGGGCCTCGTCCAGATAGAGGACGGCGCGCTGTTCCAGGCGGGGCTCCCGTATCTGGGGGGCGACGCCACGACCGTCGGCGACGGCCGCATCCGCCTGCGCGGAGGGACGTTCCGCGTGATAAGCGATTTCGGGGAGAGCCGGTTGCAGGACTCGATGTGGATTGGCGCGGCCACGGACGGAAGCGGTGCAGTTCGCGACGGCGCATACGGGCAGGTCTCCGGCTGGGGAACCGTCCTGGGGAGAGGAGACAACGCCGGGAGTGTTTACGCCCGTCTCGGCAACGGGCGGATTGTTGCCGACGGCGAAGGCGTGGAGCGGACGCTTGACTGCTCCGCCATGTGGCAGGTGACGAACGTCCTCTTTGGGGCGGAATCGACGCGCTCGAACGGCTGGTTCGCCGTGAACAAGGGCGCGGTGATCATGCCCGGCGTCAACGTCGTGCTGGACAACGGCGGGGACGCCTGGGGCTTTCGGGAGGGGACGAACGCCGTGGGGTGCTGCCGAGGGCTTGCCAGACCCGACCTTGTCAACGCCGTGTTTGTTAACGTGCGGGTGCCATGGAAAGCCGCCGGGAAGAATCTCGGTGTGATGCTCCTCGCTGGCGACCGCTCCGACGCCCATGCCGATGCGCTGGACGCGAAATACGCGCCGCTCGGCTTCTGGAATGCGGGCGTCTTCGACAGCCGCACCTCCTTCACGGAATCGACCCGCCAGGACATCGAGTGGGCGGAACTGGACTTCCGATACGACCAGAGCAAGGTAAAGGATTCGGGCAACCGGCTTGCCGTCCTGCGCTGGAGCGGGACGAACGGCGCCTGGAAGAGGATTGCGCGGTATGCCCGCCAGCCGGACGACTTCATCGTATCCACCGGCAGATTCACGGAGCGGTCCGATGATCCGGTTTGGGGCATCGGCCTTTTCTGCGTCGCGGAGGAGATGGAAAGCCCCTTCGTCATGGTCATCCGCTAGTCCATGCAAGCCGTGACGAAGCACATCGCAACGTGCATCGGGGCGATCGCGGCGGCTCTGGCGTCCTCCGCGGACGCCGAACCGTCGCCGGTCGTCATCCGGCGCTCGGCGGACTGGATTCCCGCGACGCCCTGCACGCAGGTCGTGCCCGGCAGCGCGCTCGACTTCTCCGGCTTCGGCTTCGCCGACGGCCCCTGCGGCAAATACGGGCGGATCGTCGCGCGCGGCGAACATTTCGAGTTCGAGACCCGCCCCGGCGAGCCGTTGCGCTTCATGGGCGTGAACTTTTGCGAAGGCGGCAACTACCTTCCGCCGGACGAGTCGCGCCGGCTTGTCGAAAACCTCGTGCGCCTCGGCTACAACTCCATCCGCCTCCACCACCATGACGACGCATGGGCGAAAGCCTTGCGCGAACGCGCCGGAGGGGTTCGGGGGGAGGATTCCCCCCGTCCTTTGCCAGACGACATCGACCGGCTCGACGCGCTGATGGCCGCGTGCCGCGAGAAGGGCGTTTACGTCACGACCGACCTCTACGTCTCGCGGCATGTCGCGTGGCGCGACATCGGCGAGGACCGCGACGGCGACATACCGACGAGCCGCTTCAAGGTGCTGCTGCTCTTCCACGACGGTGCGGCCTCCAACTACCTTGCCTACGCGCGGGCTTTCCTCGACCACGTGAACCCCTACACCGGGCTCCGCTACGCCGACGACCCGACGCTCGCCTGGCTCTCGTTCGTCAACGAGGGGAACCTCGGGAACTGGGACATCGCGCCTTACAAGGAGTTCGAGAGCCTGGTGCTGCCGAAGTGGCAGGCATGGCTGGCGGAGCGACGCACCGCGAACCCCGAATACGCGAAGGTTCCGGACACCCTGCCCGACGCCGTGCTCGAAATACCGAAGGACGACCGCGCGGTGGCCTTTGACGACATGCCCGGAGCCAACGAGGGGAACTTCTCCGCCAGGGCGCACGTCATCGCGTTCCAGCAGTTTCTGGCATCACTCGAAGCCGGCTTCTTCGCCCGGATGCGGGCGTTCCTCCGCGATGAACTTGGTTGCCGCGCCCTCGTGACGAACATGAACGGCTGGCGCTTCACCACGCCGGAGCAGTTTGTCCGCGACTCGTTCGACTACGTTGATGACCATTTCTATTATGCCCACCCCGAAATGCTTGGTCCGAACTGGACGCTTCCCGCGCGCATCACCGATCAATACCCGACGAACATCCGCAAGGACGACGAATTCGGCGTCCCCTACAACGTCACGCGTCGCCTCTTCGGCCACCCGTTCACCGTCTCGGAATACAACTACTGTCCGCCGTGGGAGCATCGCGCCTCTTGCGCCTTTCTGCTTGGAGCCACCGCGGCGCTTCAGGACTGGAGCGCGCTGTGGCGCTTCTGCTGGACGTGCAGCGGCAAGAACGTGGTCGATTCCTCCCGGAAAAGCCTGAACCATTTCGACATGGCCGGCGACCCCGTCGCCATAGCGACGGAGCGGGCCATCGCCTGCCTCTTCCTGCGGCGCGACCTTCCGGCGCTCGACACCGCCCTCGCGACACTCTACCCGCCGGCCGCCCTCGCGCGGCTCGGCAGGGAATCGGCCGACCCCACATCGTTCGACGCCCGCTGGGCCGCATGGCGCACGAAACTGGGCGGACTCGTCGCCGAAACACCGCCGCCGGGAATATCGGTCTTCCGTCGGTTCGGGGTGGTGGAAGGCCCCCGTACGCGGGATGACCTCGCGTCGGACCTCGGCTGCAATTTCGGCGATGTCGTGACCTCGCCCGACGGCGCGGTCACGGTGGACCGCCGCCGCGGCTCGATCACCGTCGACACGCCGCGGACATCGGGTGGCTTCGTGGACCGCCCCGGCGTGTTCGAGACGAGCCGCTTCCGTGCGGAAGTCGAGGGCGGAACGGCCTCCATCTGGGCGAGTTCCCTGGACGCGCGGCCCCTCGCCGAAACGGACCGCGTTCTCGTCTGCCTCGTAGGCGACGTGCAGAACGACGGCATCGAATACGAGGACGCGACCAGGCGCGTCCTGCGCCACTGGGGAAAGCAGGAGGGGCGCATCGCACGACGTGCAACTGCCGAAGTTTCGATGGCATTAAAGTCGGCAATGTGGAAAGTCTATGCGCTCAATCCGAACGGTTCGCGAAAGCGTGAAATCGCAAGCCGATTAACAGACGGCCTATTGACGTTCCACGCCGATGTCGCAGGCGATCCAAATGAGGCGGAATTCTACTACGAGATAGCTTCGAAGGAGAATTAGAACCCCATATCCTCATATCGATGCTCATGTGACGTGTACACGAACAAAAAAGGAACCATCAATGAATGCTAGACTCGCGGCCATGTGTGCGGCTTCTCTGATAACAAGTTTGGTTTATGGTGGCACAGGTAAGTTCACCGTGGCGACATGGAACATCGGACACTTCTCGCTGGGCGTGAGTTCCGTTTCCAAACTTCCCGCCGCAGATGGCGACAAGTGGCGAGAAGCCTATCGCACGTTCATCGATCCTGTGGGCGCGCGCATCATGCTCGTCGAAGAGTATTCGCCATACATGGACACCGAGAAGACTTTGCGCACCCCAGAAACTGTTTTCGGAGGATATCAGCTTGCTCTGGAAGGATCTTCCGGAGGTGGCGGCCATGTGAACTCGGTCTTTGCGAATGACTGCACACTCACGGATTCAGGTGTTTACGCATACAACTGCCACTTCCAAAACACAAACTTCCATTATATGCTCGCAACTATCGACGGACTTGAAACGCTTGTAATCGCTACGCACCTTGAGCCAGACTGGCCGAAGAATCACGTGGAAATGCGTTCAGAGCAGATAAGCCAGCTTTTGGAGGCTGTAGGAGACTTCCCGCGCGTGATCATCGGCGGCGACTGGAATGTGGATTCTGTCGACGAATGGAAGCCGTTAGCGAATGCCGGGTTTACGCTTGCAAACGATGGGTCCATGAAGACATGGATCGCATGGAATCCCAAGGAAGCGATAGACAGTATCATTGTAAAGGGCTTTGCCGTGTCTGATATGCGCGTCCATTCGGACGGATGTTTAAGCGACCACTGCATGTTTTCGTGCTCTCTTACACCGACAGACGGGCGCAAAACCATGTCAAAATCCAAATTGCCTCGTTACGAACCGTTCTTGACGACAGAGGAGCGCGTTGTATGGAAGAATACGGACATTGCAACCATAAAGGATCTCTCGGCAACGCTTTATGACCGTGGAATTTCTACTCAGTTCTTTGCCAAGGGCGTTATAGTCGACCGCACTCCACTATCGTTCGTTGTTCAGTTCCAAGCGAGGGGTTTGTCATGCAGGGCTGTTCGCGCGTATTTCCGGCAGAAGGGTTCGGATATTGTAGCGTATGCCGACAAGGCGGGTTTTGTTGACGGCGAATCGTACTACGGCAAACGCATGCCCGATGAATTGTTCAATCATGAATTGGCTACCGCCAAAGACTACGGTGAATACGGCGTATGCCGCATCGTGCCCTCTGCGAGCTATTCCATTGTCTGGTGATGATGGTGCGGCAATGGGTGGACTTAATGCGGCTCGCCGTGCAAACACCCCCAGTCGGCTTCGCCGACAGCCCCCTCAAAGAAGGGGCCATTTCGCCCCACCGCGCCGCCCGTGAAGACGCCGCGCGGGTGGCTGACGACCTTCCATGCCGTGCGCTACGTTGAGGAGGATCTTCCCGCGTGGCACTCCGGCTGGCGCAAGGAATACCACGCAGGACTCATGCTCCTCGACCTCGAAGATCCTTCGAAAGTCGTCGGACTCTGCCGCGAACCGTTGCTGTCGCCGGAAGCCGACTGCGAAAAACGCGGCTTCCGCGGCTCCGTCATCTTCCCGGGCGGCATGATCCTCGAAGAGGACGGCGAAGTGAAAATCTACTACGGCGCCGCCGACACCGTGGAGTGCCTCGCCACGGCGCACGTAGACGACCTCCTCGCGCTCTGCGAATGAAGCCCGCGCCGACGTCGGCGGCGACCTCGACCAGGCCGAATTCTGCTACGAAATCGTTGCCGCGGCGAAGGTCATGGAACAGGCGCGACAGTCGAGAAATGCCAATGTCATTTTTGAAGCCACAGAGAACACAAAGGAACACAAGGACTTTGTGAACTCTGTGTCCTTTGTGGCTAAAAAATCCCTGCGGCTCTGCGGCTCCGCGCGAGGCGGCGCCACCGGGAGGGGGTTTCGCCGAAGAGCGCCAGAAAGCGCCGGGAGAGGCTGCTTTCGTCCGGGAACGCGCACCGGTCCGCGATTTCCGCGATGGGAAGCGAGGTCGTGCGGAGGAACTTCTGACCGCGGCGAACCGGATGCGCTCAATCTCGTCCTTGACCGTGCGCCCGATGCCGTCGGAGAAGAGCCGCTCGGCCGTCGTCGCCGCGGCCATGGCGGGCGCCAAGTCCGAAGCGGCGGCCACCGCCGCCGCAGTCGTCGTCTCACGTTGACGCCGAGGATGCGCTTTGCTAGACTTTAGACCACTAAACACCATGAAAACAATTTTCCTTGACGGCGCATGGCGCCTTGAATTTTTCCAGCAGCCGGCGGACGGCGCGGTTCGGTCCCTTTCGCTTCCGGACAATCTGGAGACGGAGTGCGTCGAGGCCACGGTTCCCGGAAACTGCGAACTCGATCTCATGCGCGCGGGGCTTCTGCCTCCGCCGGAAACGGGCCTGAACGCCTTGCAATGGCGTCGGTTCGAGGGCCATCAGTGGCTCTATTCGCGCACCTTCGAGGCTCCGGCCGTTCCGCGCGACGGCTCCCGCGCGACGCTCCTCTTCGAGGGCATCGACACGCTCGCCGACGTGTTCCTCAACGGCGAAAGGCTAGGAGAGTCGGCGAACATGCTCGTCGAGCGCCATTTCGACGTGACGCGACTCCTGCGCGAGGGCGAGAACACGGTCCAGGTGCTTCTGCGCAGTGCGACGCTCGAAGCGCAGCGCTTCAGCCTCGGCCACCACGCGCGCCACGCCTTCTGCGCGGACAACGTCCCGCTCCGCAAGGCCGCGCACAGGGGCGGGTGGGACATCTTTCCGCGGCTCTATCTCGCCGGGCTGTGGCGCGGCGTCCGCCTCGAAATCGAGGACCCTGTCCGCGTGGCCGATCCCTTCTGGACAACCTTCGGCCACGGGACGCGCCCCGACGGCGCGCGGACGTGCCGGGTGCGCGCGCAGTTCCGCGTCGAGGCGCCGATGGACGCCTTTCTCGGCGGCGCGAGCGTCCGTCTCAGCGTTTCACGCGGCGGCGCGGTCGTGGCGGAGGCGCGGCGGCGGCTCCACCTTTCGCAGAACACCATTGAGTTCGACGCCGCCGGCTTCGACCTCTGGTGGCCGGCCGGGGCGGGGGAGCAGCCCCTTTACGGCGCATCGATCGAAGTCCTGGACGCAGAAGGCGCCGTCCTGGCGCGCGACGTGCGTCGCATCGGCTTCCGGACGCTGGAGCTGAAGCGCCGGGACGGGCGCGGTCCGGACGATCCGGGCGAGTTCCGCTTCGTCGTGAACGGTGAGCCGATCTTCATGCGCGGCACGAACTGGGTCCCGACCGACGCCATTCCCTCGCGCCAGTCCGCGCGCATCCTCCCGACGCTAGCGCTCGTGCGGGAGAGCCGCTGCAACATGCTGCGCGTCTGGGGCGGCGGCGTTTACGAGCCGGATTTCTTCTACGACTGGTGCGACGAACACGGGGTGCTGGTATGGCAGGACTTCATGACCGGCTGCGCCCAGTTCCCGCAGGACGACGCCTACGCCGCCGCGACGGCCGCCGAGGCCCGCGCCGTCGTGCTGCGCCTGCGCAACCACGCGTCGCTCGCGCTCTGGGCCGGAAACAACGAAAACGACGAATCTCTCACTTGGGGGGAGACGGCCGGCGCGCCGCTCGATCCGAACGGCGACCGCCTCAGCCGCGAAGTCCTCCCGCGCGTTCTCCGCGAATTCGACCCGACCCGCCCCTATCTGCCCTCCAGCCCGTATTTTTCTCCCGAAGTCTTCGCCGGCGCGGCGCAGCCAGCCGAGCGCCATCTCTGGGGAAGCCGCAAGTGGTTCAAGGACGACTTCTATCTCGGCGGCGGCGTGAGCTTCGCGAGCGAAACCGGTTGGCACGGCGCGCCGTGCCGCTGCTCGCTGGTGCGGATGATGACGCCGGAGTGCGTCGCCCCGTGGAAGAATCCCGACGAACCGGACGACGCGAAGCTCGATTGGAACGACGAGTGGCGGCTCAAGGCGTCATGCCCCTTCCTCGATCCCGATTCGGGCCTGTGGCGGCGCAACGACATCATGACGACGCAGGTCCGCCGCCTCTTCGGCTCCGTCGAGCGCGACCTCGACGCCTTTGTCGCGCAAAGCCAGGCCTTCCAGGCCGAAGCCCTGAAGACGATGATCGAAACCTTCCGCGCCGGGAAGACCGCGAATCGCGGCGGCCTGCTCTGGTGGAACGTCCGCGACGGCTGGCCGCAGGTCTCCGACGCGCTCGTCGATTGGTTCGGCGTCCGCAAGCCGGCCTTTTCCGCCGTGCGCGACGCCCAGCGCGACGTGCTGGCGCTGCTCCTTGACGACGGCGGCGCGTTCGCCGTGAACGACCTACTGCGCACGGTAGAAGTCGCCGCCACGTTCACCGAGCGCGCCACCGGCCGCGTCCTGCTCGAAGGACGCTGGCGCGTACCGTCCAACGGCGCTTTGCCGCTTGGCCGCGTCGAATGCGCCGGCCCGGGCGTCGTGGACATCGCCTTCTCCGTGGACGGCGGGGCGCGCGAATGGAACTACGCGCTCGTTGGCGACGCGCCGTTCGACTGGCGCGCGTTCCGCGAATGGCTGCCGCCGCGCGTCGTCTCCGGGCGCGTCGTGAAAGGGCACGGCGTCGCGTCCGGCCGCGCAGGCGACAGACGCTTCCCGGGAGGCACCGTCGCGATGCAGACGCCGTTCTTCAAGGCCCTGGGCCTCGACCTTTCGCCGTTCCACCCCGGCACCATGAACGTCGATTGCGCTCCGTGGCGATATGCCCCCGGCCCGGACGCGCAGCTCTTCGAGCGCGTCAAGTGGCACCCCGACATGCCGGCCGAAACCTTCTCCTTCTCGCGCATCAGGATCGTTCACCGCGGCGTCAGCCATCCTGCGCTCGTCTATTGGCCGCATCCGGAAACCAAGGCGGAGCATTTCCAGCCGGGCTGCGTCGCCGAGGTGATCGCGCCGAAGATCGAGGGGCTCGCCTACGGCGACGGCGTCGCCATCGAGAGCGATCCCCGCCAGGTCGCCTGGCGGTGGGCCAGGTAGCCGTCCCCCGGCATGGGCTTGATGCCCGGGATGAATCCGAATCCGCCCCCGGCGTTCGCGGAATGCCGGCCGGTTTCCCGGCGGATTGCGGGGGCATTGTGAGATGAAGTGCATTCACCTGGAAAACATGGCCCATGAACGGCATCCTGGAAAAGCCGCGTCATCGCCGCGTCGGCCAGGACGACGCGGCGATGCCATGTTCCCATTCAGGAGATGACGCCCTTGAGCTTGTCAACGGTGACGGGCTTTAGGAGAATGCCGGAGAAGCCGGCCTTGTCATATTTCTTGAGCATTTCGACGTCGGCCGTCACCACGTGGACGGGCATGTCCGCAAATCTCGGATCGGCGCGCATCGCCTTGACGAGCCCCTCGCCGTTCAGTTCCGGCATCCACATGTCTGTCAGGACCATGCAGAAGGGGTTGGCCGGATCGGCCTCAAGCACGGCAAGGGCCTGTTTGCCGTCCGCGGCCGTCTCTACGTCGAAGTCGCCAAGCTTCTTGAGCATGGCCTTGAGGACGGCGAGGTTTATCTTCTGGTCGTCGACTATGAGGATGCGGCGCTTGGCTGTGCTGGCCTCCTGTGGCAGGTTTTCCGCCTGCGCTTCCGGGCTGACCGGCTCCGCGCATGTCTTTACCCCCGGCAGCGTGACTGTAAAGGTGGATCCCTTGCCAAGCTGGGACTTTACGCCGATGTCGCCGCCCATCGCCTTTGCAAGCTGGCGGCAGATGGCCAGGCCGAGGCCCGTCCCGCCGTGCCGCGCCTCTTTCGAATGCACCTGCTCGTAGGGAAGCGCTATGTGCTTTATGTCCTCCTCGCTTATCCCGCAGCCGGTGTCCTCTACCTCGATGCTGAATGTCCCGGCCTCCCCGCTCCCGTCGGGAGTGAAAGTCGCCCGCACTTCGACAAACCCCTCCTTTGTGAACTTCATCGCGTTGCCGACAAGGTTGAACAGGAATTGCCTGATGCGCTGGGGGTCCACAAGGAGACGCGGCAGACCCTTGGCCATGCCTCGAACCTCAAGCGCCGGCTTGTTGTTTGTGCCGCGGAAGGACTCAACGATCTCGTCGACCAGCTTGGTTACGTCCGTCGGCTCGGGAATGATGTCCATGCGGCCGGACTCGAGTTTGGAAAAGTCAAGAACGTCGTTAATGAGCCTCATCAGGGTGCGGCCGCTCAGGAGAATTGAATCAACGGCCTGTTCGCGCTCGGTTTCGTTCTTGATGCCCATCTTCATCATTTCGGAGAAGCCGATGATGGCGTTCAGGGGAGTCCTGATGTCGTGGCTGACCGTCGAGAAGAAGTAGCTCCTCGACTTGCTGGCGCTCTCCTCGGCCTCAAGCTTCTGGCTTAGCAGCCGCTTCTCGCGCTTGCCGAGAATCGAGAAGAGGTTGAGGATTATGGCCATGGAGGAGAGCAGCAGCACAAGTTCCACGCTGGACTTCAGCAGCATGTCCACGCTCACGCGCCCCATGATGTATTCGACCATCTTTTCATCGACCGTTTTTCCGATTAGCGAGGAGAAGGCATTTTCGGATGCGTCGCAAATCGCGAGCCTGAACCACATGAGGGACGAGACGAAGATTATGATCAGCACTCCAACCCAGACCACGGTGGAGTGGCCGAAGCGCGACAGCCAGTCGACGCGGAAGACGTGCCTGTACTGGGTGAATCCAAGGAGGCACCAGATGGCGAGGACCAGGTAGGACTCCGCCGATAGCGTCTCGCCGGAAATGTAGTTCGGCACGAGCATCAGCAGGCAGAACACCGCCGCCATGGCTACGCCTCCGAGTCCGGTGGCCTTTTCTGCGATGGCGCGCCAGCCCTTGTCGCTTCGCGCAACGATGAACGTCGATGCGGAAGTGTAGCCGTAGGCTATGGCCGCGCCAAGGCTGGAAACGTCCACGGGCCATCCTGTCACCGTCCTGCCGAGAAACGGGATGAGGAAGGAGACGCACATTACGAAAAGGACGGCGTTGGCAGGCGCCCCGTAGCGGTTAAGGCGCTCGAAGCGGCTTGGAATCATGCCTTCGGACGACATGGCGACCATCAGCCGGCTGGACGCGATGAAGGTGCCGAAGATGCCGGTCAGCTGCGCCGCAAGCATCGTGCCGCCGATCACCGCGACGCCGACCGTGCCCATGGCCTTCCTGGAAGCCGCGAAAACCGGTATTTTGTCAACCCCGGAGAGGCCGGGCAGGGCGTCGATGTAGTCGCTCCACGTCTTGTATCCGTCGGGAAACGCGATTACTGGCAGGAGCGCGAGCAGGATGTAGACCGTTGCGGAAATGGCGATGGCCGCCAGGAGTATCCGGAATGTCCTGCGGACGGGGAAGCGGAATTCCGCGGACGAGTGGACGACGGCCTCGAAGCCGACGAATGCCCAGGGGATCATGGCAAGGATGTGGACAATCTGCATCGCGTGCCCTCCGCGCGGCGAGAATGCCGGCGCCATTGCGGCCAACCCCCCGCCGTGGTGCCTGGCAGCGGCGACGAAAACCGTGGCCACGCCGGCCAGGAACACGCCGACGAGGATGGTGTCAAGCCATGCTGCGAGGGGGCGGCGGAACAGGCAGGCCACGCCGCAGAGCGCCGTCGCGGCGATGCAGAGCGCCACTTCGCCGAAGTAGACGTCGAAGCCTGCCATCGTATAGTGGAAGCCTAACTGGAAGGCGTTGCCGAAGAGGTAGCGCGCCAGCAGGACGATTGACGTCGCGTTTGCCCACAGGATGGCAACGTATGTCAGCCAAAGGAACCATGCTAGGAGGAAGCCATGGTCGGAACCGAATGCCCGCGTCGTGAAGGCGAGCGCCCCGCCGGGACCCTGCGTCCGCTGGACCATGCGATGGTAGTTGAAGGCGAATATGGCCATTGCGACTGTGCCGAGCAGAATTCCGGCGACGGTCCCTGCCGGTCCCGCTCCCGGCAGGAACATCGTTCCTGGCATGACAAACGA
>JAFWPM010000158.1 GCA_017509565.1 Kiritimatiellia bacterium
GGTTCCGACATCGCAATGTGCTTTGACGAGTGCCTCCCATACCCCTGCACTCCGCGCGAAGCCTCCGACGCCGTGTCCAGGACCATCGAATGGGCCAGGGCGTGCCGCGTCCAGCCACGCGCCGAGGGGCAGCTTGTCTTTGGCATTTGCCAGGGCGGCGACGACGAGGCCCTGCGCGCGAAGTGCGGGCGCGAACTGGCCGCGATGGACTTTGACGGCTACGCTGTCGGCGGCGTCTCGGTCGGCGAGCCGGAGGATGTCCTCGTGCGCGAAATGGGCTACGGAACGGCCGTCCTTCCCGAGGACAAGCCGCGCTACGTTATGGGGCTTGGGGACATGTGGCAGCTTGTCGAGGGGGTGCGCCGCGGTGTTGACATGTTCGACTGCGTGATGCCGACGCGCAACGCCCGCAACGGTTCGGCCTTCCGGCGCTGCGGCCCGCCGCTGCACGTCAAGGCCGGCGAATTCAAGGCCGACACATCGCCAATAGAGGCCGGGTGCCAGTGCTATGCATGCAGGAACTTCTCGCGGGCGTACGTCCGCCATTTGCTGAACGTCGGCGAAATCCTCGGGGTCCGGCTCCTTACCATCCACAACATCCACTGCTACATGACCTTCATGGAGGACATGCGCGCCTCGATAGCCGACGGCACCTTCGATTCCTGGGCCGGGGAGCAGCGCCGCCTCCTCCGCGGCGGGGAATGACGGCCTTTCGGCGGGACCCGCGGCTAGTCCTCGGCGTAGAAGTCGCATGGGCTGGCGAAGCCGATTATGTCCAGCGCGATGTCGCCTTCGTCAATGTCGGCCGCATCGCCGCCGGGGGCGCCGTTCCACCAGACGTGGAGGTTCGCGGCCACTAGGATTGCGGCGACGGTCGCCGCAATGCCGCGGCAAAGGCGCAGGGAAAGCCGCCTGCGGCGGCGTAGCGCGGCCTCGTGGCGGATCGCCGCCAGAATGTTGCCGTCGGCCGCTGGGGATGGCCTTTCGAGTGTCGCCTCCCGTAGCAAGTCTTCAAGGGTTCCAGTCATTTGCGATCCCCTTCCGAATCAGCGATTCCTTAAGTTTTTTCGAGGCCTGGTTCATGCGGCCCAGGACGGTGCCGAGGGGGAGGCCGGTGATGTCGGCGATTTCCCTGAACTTCAAGTCTGAATTAACCCTCATCAGGACGACCTCGCGCAGTTGCGGGGCGAGTTCGCCGATTGCGGCGAGTATGGCTTCGCGCGCCTCCTTCGCGTCAAGCCGGCTGATTGCCGAGACGGCGTCCCCGTCGGGGATGGAGTCCACGACAGGCGGGGCGTCGGCGCCGTTTCCCGCCGGGGCGTCGAGGATTGTCAGGTCGGCGCGCCGGCGGGAGTGGTCGATCGCCGCGTTGCGGACTATCCTCCACAGCCATGCCTTGAAGTTGCCGCCCCTGTAGCGGCCGATGCCCCGGATCAGCCTGATCCAGATTTCCTGCGATAGGTCCTCGGCCTCGGCGTGGTCGCGCAGCATTGCGGAGAGCCATCCGAGGACGGGGGCTGAATGCCTTCGGTAGAGTGCCTCCATGGCGGCGGCGTCGCCGCGCGAGAAGGCCATTGCGAGTTCGTCGTCGGTTTGGGCGTCCCGCGCCGTCACGGCCTAGTCCTCCGCGTCCGCGCCGGGTTCGCCTTCGGGCGGCGGCGGCGTTTCGCCGCGGCCGCCGCCATTGCGTCGCATCTTGCCCTCTTCGCGGTGCCCAGGGCCCTTTTTGGCGCCGTCACCGCGGTGCCCTTTGCCCTTCCTGGCGCCCCCTTCGCGGTCGCGCGGCGGACGTTCGCCGTCGAACGGCGACGGGGAGCGCATGCGTCCGCGTTCGCGCCCGCGCTCGTCGATGAGCTTCACGGCCCTGTCCAGTTGCTCCTGCGTCAGGGTGTCGCGGAGGAACAGTATCGCGGACACGGACAGGCGGCCCTGCTCCGCGCGCAGCGAGGCAATTTCGCCGACCTTTTCGAGCAGTGGGCCGCCGTCGGCGGACTTGTCGGAAAGGGCCTTTTTGAAAAGCTCCGCCTGCTCAAGGGAGAGTTCGCGGATTTGCCGTTCGATCTCCGCCCCCTTGGCGTTGAGTTCGGCCAGCTTTTTGGAAATCTTCCCGCGTTCGCCCTCGTCCGTAACGCCGATTGCGTCCAGCGCCTTGGGGTTCGAGAGCATTTTCGCGACCCAGATGCCGGAGTTCGGCATGAGCGCCTGGCGCTGCGGTCGTGGCTCCCTGGCTTCGCGCGGCGCGCGCGGGCCCGGTGCGTCCTGGGCGAGAATGGCGGTCGCTGAAAGGGCCGCGGCAAGCAATGTCAGTTTTTTCATTTGGGTCTCCTTGGTTGTGCGTTGGTGTTGACACCATACATAACGGCCGCCGGTTTGATATTATTGTCGATTTTGAAAAATTTTTTCCAACCCCCCGCTGGGAGGTAGCGCGCCGTGTGGGCGCTCATACGCTTTCCGGCCAGTCGTGCTTCGGGTAGCGGCCGCGCATCTCCTTGCGCACAAGCGGGTATCCCTCCTTCCAGAAGCGGGCGAGGTCGTCCGTCACCGCCACCGGCCTCTGGGCCGGGGACAGGAGGCAGACCTTCGCGCGGACGCGCCCGCCGGCAAGCGGCGGTGTGGCCGTGACGCCGAAGAAGTCCTGGAGCTTGGCGGAAACCACCGGGCGGTCGCCCTGGTCATAGCAAATGCGCGCGCGGCGCCCGCGCGGCAGCGCGAGGAATTCCGGCGCGAGGGCGTCGAGTTCGCGGCGGCGGCGCCCTACAATTGCGAGAAGCGGGTCGGTGAGGGGGATGCGTTCGATGTCGGCCCAGGTGGATGCGCCTGCGAGCCAGGGGCCGAGCCATTCCGGGATGGAGTCGGCGAGGGCGGCGTCGGAGACGTCCGCCCAGCCGCCGTCGGGGATGGCGCGGCGCAGGAAGAGTATTCGGGCCTGGAGTTCGCGGGACGCGCGCGTCCAGCCGAGGCACGCGACCCCATGGGAGCGGATGCCGTCGGCCAGGGCGGCCATTTTCGCCTCCGGCGGCGGGTTGTCGATGTTGGCCTCGGACAGCACCAGCGCCCCGATTTTCCTGACGCGCCGGGCGGCGATCCTGTCGTGCCGCGCGTCCCATTTGATTACGGTCTCCTCGCGGACGAGGTAGGCCAGGGTCCTTTCGACCTCCTCCGGGTCGATTTCCGCGCCGAGCCGGACCACGGCGTCCGCGGCGCCGTCCTGGAGTTCGGCGGCGACGATTGCCTTCTTGCCGAAAAGGCGGCTCCCGTCGCCTACGCGGGCGCCGTGGCCGTCCACAAGCCGGAACAGCGCCCCGCCGTCGCGGTTCTGCGCGATCCGGTCCGGGAAGGCCAGCGCGAGGAAGCGTCCCGGATCGAATGTCCCGGGGCCGGAATGCCCGGAACCGCCCTCGACGCCGTCCGCCGCGCCGGGGCGCGGCGTCCACTGGCGTGCGATGGCCCTGATGCGCGATGCCCAGTCGCGGCGCAGCCGCTCGCCCGGGAATGCGTCCGCAGCGCCGATGACCTGGGAGAAAATCCATGAGAGGTCGTCTTCGCCGCGGAGAAAAGACGCCGCGGGGGCCTCCTCGACAATCGCGGCGCATATCGCGGCCTCGCGGCCGAACCCCTCCGGCGAGAGGGAGCCGATTGCGTGGGCTAGGCGCGGGTGCGCCGGAATGCGCAGCATGTCGCGCCCGCGCTTGGTGATGTGGCCCGTGGCGTCGATCGCGGCGAGCGATTCGAGCAGGGCGCCGGCCTTGCGCCACGAATGTTCCGGCGGCGGCGTGGGCCAGGGAAGGTCGGCGATTTCAATTGCGCCCCATCCGGCGGCGTCAAGACGGGTGCCGGCAAGGTCGGCGTTGACAATCTCAGGGGGCGATTCGGCGAGCATGGCCGCTTCCGTCGCCTTGTCCCACAGCCGGTAGCATACGCCCGGCCCGGTGCGGCCGGCGCGGCCGCGCCGCTGGTCGGCCCGGTCGCGCGTGACCCGGATGGTTTCAAGGCGCGACATCCCGGTCGCGGCGGAGAAGCGCGATACGCGGGACCAGCCGCTGTCGATTACCACGGATATGTCCGGGATCGTCAGGCTCGATTCGGCGATGGACGTCGCAAGCACGACCTTCCGGACCCCCTGCGGCGCCGGCGAGACGGCCGCGTCCTGCCCGGCGCGGTCGAGGGCGCCGAAGAGCGGCATGACCGATATGCCCGGCGGAAGAGGCTTCGCTGTGAGGATCGACGCGGCTCGGCGGATCTCCGCCTCGCCCGGAAGAAAGGCGAGTATGCCGCCGGACGTCTCGCCTATCGCGCGCATCACCGCGGACGCCACACCCTCGGGGATCGAGCGCTGCGGGAGCGGGGCGGTGATGTGGCGCGTTTCCACGGGCCAGGTCCCGGCCCGCGCCGAGACGATTTCCGCGTCATCGCCGAGCATGCGGGCAGTCGCGTCCGCGTCCAGCGTCGCGGACATTACCACGACGCGCAGGTCCGGCCGGACAATTGCGCGGGAGTCGAGGGCGAGGGCGAGGCCGAAGTCGGCGTTGAGGCTGCGCTCGTGGAATTCGTCGAAAACGACAAGCCCGACGTCGGAAAGCTCCGGGTCGCGCAGCATGCGCCGCGCCAGCAGCCCCTCCGTGAGGACCTCGATCCGGGTCCGCGGCCCTATGGCGCGTTCGAGGCGCACCTGGTAGCCGACGGTCTCCCCAACGGCGCAGCCGGCAAGGCGCGCCATTGACTGCGCGGCCATGCGCGCCGCGAGACGCCTTGGCTCAAGCAGGACGATTTTGCGCCCGCCAAGCCATTCCGCGCATTCGAGAAGGTATGGCGCCGTCAAAAGGGTCTTGCCGGTCCCGGGCGGTGACTGAAGGACAACCGGCCGTCCCGCCGCCAGTGCGGCGGCGACACGCGGAAGGACGGCCCTCACCGGCAAGTCTGGAAACTGCATCTCCTGCGAACTGCGCTACTTGCGGCGGATGGACTTGATTTCGACCGTTTCCACCGGGACGTCCTTCATGCCCGCCTTCCAGCCGGTTTTCACGCCGGAGATGGCATCGACGACATCCATTCCGGAAATCACACGCCCGAACACCGCGTATCCGTAGCCCTGGATTGTCGGGCTGCGGAAGTCGAGGAACTTGTTGTCAACGGTGTTGATGAAGAACTGGGCCGTCGCGCTGTCCACAACCTGAGTGCGGGCCATCGCGATGGTCCCGCGCTTGTTCGAGAGCCCGTTCGCGGCCTCGTTGCGGATCGGTGCCTTGGTCTCCTTCTGGGACATGGCTGCGGTGAAGCCGCCGCCCTGGATCATGAAGTTGGGGATGACGCGGTGGAAGATCGTGCCATTGTAGAATGAGGCGTCGACGTAGGATAGGAAGTTCGCCACGGTGACGGGGGCTTTCTCCTCGTCGAGTTCCACTTCGATGTTCCCGAGAGTCGTTTCGATAACGACGATTGGGTTGGTGTCCATTTTTTCGTTCTCCGTTGATGGTAAGGTTGCGGACATTTCCGCAAGGGCGCTGCCCGCCATGAAGGCAAGGCCTGCCAAGACTGCCGTTTTCATGCAAAAGATTATAGCACAATACGCGAAAATCCACCTCCGGGGAAACGGCGAATTGCCATTTCACCTTTGCGATGAAGTGAGGCCAGGGAAGGCCTTGGGGAAACATGAGCGGGCGCAAGCGCGAAAACTGTTGCGCGCGCGTGTGAAAACTGGTAGAACTGTTCTGAAAATTGGTTCTTCTCCCATTTGTGTGGGTAAGATCGTCTATGACATTGTTGTCCAATGAACAGTGAGCGTTTGAGAACTTTCGCACATGTCAACCTAAAAATCGCAGTTGACCCGAACAGACTTTCTTACGCGGAGGCACGGAC
>JAFWPM010000159.1 GCA_017509565.1 Kiritimatiellia bacterium
CTCCTTTTCAACGCCCGTCGCGACGTCCACGATCATTGACGACCTCCGGCATGCCCAGCACGAGTAGGCCACAGTGACGAAAAATGAAGCCGGGAGGCGGGTCGCGCCGCACATCTTGACGCCGAGGAGCGTTGTCTTGCCGCCAAGGCCCATTGGCCCGATTTCAAGCGTGTTGGCCTCGGCCAGGAGGCGGCGCTCAAGTTCGGCCAGCACTTCGTCGGGCGAGGAATCGGTCAGCGGGCGCAGCAGCTGCTTCTTGGCGCGGGCGTAGCCCTCGGCCCGGTCGCCGCCGATGCAGACGCCGAGGATGCCGGGGGCGCAGCCCATGCCCTGGGCGCGCCAGACGGCGTGGAGGACGCATGTGCGGACGCCCTGCAGGTCGCGCGCCGCGCCAATGGTGGCGTCCGGCAGGCTGTACTGGGTGCTCATGTTCTCGCATCCGCCGCCCTTCATGAGCAGCGATATGCGCACGAACTCGACCTCCTCGCTCTCCTCGAAGTGTATTGCAGGCGAGCCGTCGGCCACATTGTCCGGAACCGAACTTCCGTCAACCGGCCGTATGGTGTTCTGGCGCAGGTAGCCCTTTGCAGTGGCGTCGGCCACGGCGTGGCATATCGCGCGCCGCAGTTTGTTCCGCGGAAAGTCGTATGGCGTCTCGACCCAGAATGTCAGCGTCCCGGTGTCCTGGCAGAGGGGGGTGGAATTCGCGCGGGCGATTTCGGCATTGCGGCAGAGCGACGCAAGGATTGTCGCGGCGCGGGGGACCTCCGCGTTCGCGCCGGCGCTGCCAAGCGCCTCCATTACGTCCGCCGGCAGTATTGTGGAGGCCCGTCGTATGAGTTCAAGCACCGAACGCGCCCAGGCCTCGTCGTTGAATGTATGTGGCGGAATCATTGTGGGCATGACCTTTCTGTCACTCCGTATGGGCTCATTCGCTCCAGGAGCGGCGTGAGGAGCGAGTCAGGGGCGTCGTCGGCACCAAGGCGCGAGGGGCCGTTGGACTCCTCAATCCCGTGGTAGTCCGACCCGCCCGTCGCCAGCAGGCCAATTTCTCCGGCTATGCCCAGCAACGCCTCGCGCGCCTTCCTCCCCACGCGCGGGTGGTAGCATTCCAGGGCGTCGAGGCCGAGCGTGGCAAGATGGCCGAACGACTGGCGCCACACATCCTGCTCCATGGTCCACGATACTGGATGGGCGACGGCGGCCACCCCCCCGGCCCCCTTGACCAGCGCGACAGCCTCCTCGGGCGACGGGCGGAAGCGGCCGACGTATGCGGGGGCGCCCTTCCCGAGATAGCGCTCGAAGACCTCGGAGGTGCTTTCGGCCCATCCGCGGGAGATCATGGCGCGGGCGAAGTGCGGCCGCCCGATCACATCCCCGCCGGCCAGCGATTCAACCTCCTCCCAGGTAAGGGAGAAGCCCAGGGCGTTTAGCTTGGAGAGAATGCGCAGATTCCGCTCGTCGCGGCTTTCGCGTATGCGCCTCAGGGCGTCGAGCAGGTCCTCGTTGGAGGCATCTACCCCGAGGCCAAGAATGTGCAGCGTCCCGCGGTCGGAACTGGCGCTGAGCTCCACGCCGGCTATGCCGACAAGCCCCGGATGGGCCTTGCAGGCTTTCAGAAAGCCGGCAGTGCCGTCCACGGTGTCGTGGTCGGTAAGCGCGACGGCGGAAAGCCCCGAGGAGGCCGCCATGGCGACAATCTCCTCCGGAGTCTGTACGCCATCGGAGCAATTGGAATGGACATGGAGATCGAACATGGTATGGAGGTTTCTATTATAGCACAATCCCGCCGCATGGATGACGAGTTCCGCCACTTTATGGTAAAATAGTCTCGCTCTTGAATGTCAACGCAGACAAGGCGTGGATGCAATGAAGAAACTTCTCGAAAAAATATCGTCGATGCACTTTCTCGTTGTCGGCGACCTGATGCTGGACCACTACCTCTGGGGCGATGCGACTCGCATCTCGCCCGAAGCGCCCGTGCCGGTCGTAAAGACCGAAAGGGACACATTCACCGCCGGCGGCGCGGCAAATGTCGCGAACAACCTGCGCGCCCTCCGCGCTTCAGTGGACCTCGTCGGGACCATAGGCGACGACGAAACGGGCGAGCACCTTCGCGCCGTCCTGTCCGCCTCGGGCACGTCTTTCGACCCGACGCTGGCCTCCCCGTCGCGCAACACCATTCTGAAGATGCGCGTGATGTGCCGCAACCAGCAGCTTTGCCGCATAGACCGCGAGGACCCGCGCGACTCCTACGCCATTCCACCGAGCTGGATAAGGGCGAATCTTGAGGAGAAGGCCCGGGCGGCCGACGCGATCATAATATCCGACTATGCCAAGGGGGTGGTTACGCCGGACCTCATCCGGCGCATCCAGAGGATCGCCGACGGCCGCAAGCTAGTCTCCCTCGACCCCAAGCCGCGCAGCGGCCTCGAATTCTCCGGCCTGGACGTCATCACCCCGAACCGCAACGAGGCTTTCCAACTCGCGGGGATGACGCCGCCGCCCGCCGGCGAGCCTTTCCCGGCCGACGAGCTCTGTTCCATCCTCGACGCCCGCTACTCGACGCGCCTCCTTGTAATCACCCTCGGTGAGAACGGGATGCTCCTTTCCGAGGGCGGCAAGCCGGTGTCGTTCATACCGACGGCGGCCCGCGCCGTCTTCGACGTCTC
>JAFWPM010000160.1 GCA_017509565.1 Kiritimatiellia bacterium
CCTTTTGATGCCAATTCAAATATATCTTTTGGATTAAATAAGATAACTGAAGGCGAAAAACTTGATTTTGATTTTAATATCTGTTCCACCGTGAGAAACACGTCAGCCCATTCCCCAGCATCCAGTTTAAGGTTGGAGAAGTTTAACTGATTATCGGCTCCACGGATACCGAAACAGAAGTTCGTAGTGATAAGATCCTCGCTGACTTCTTGTGTGATGAAGAACCCAAGTCCATACGCACTCCACCCGTTGGCTGCATTTCCGCTTTGGAAAATGTAGGCCGGATGGTAAGCGCCGGCCCCGGCTTGAGTCATGCCATCCCAACGAAGGCGCACGTAGAACGTCTGGACCTTACCCTGCGGAGCCGCACCGGGGATGACGATGCTAGAGCGCACGGACGTTGTTTCGGATTTCTTGTCCTGATAAAAGTGCAGAACAGTCTGCGAGTTTGTCGTGTAGGGAAGGTAGGGGTTTTGGACATCTGCGGTTTCCTGAGCGGGTAGGTTGCCGTAGTTTGAGTCGTATGTCCACGGTCCGCGCTGGTCGCCCATCCAGCCGACGAGAGCAGATGCGGAAGAGTGGTCGTAGGCGTTGCCGATGTCGCCTGGCTTGGTGAAGCTGGAAACGCCGCCGCGAAGGTCAAGCTTAAACGTGGCGTCTTCGAGGACAGTGCCCGCAGGCTGGGTAGCGGCGGGGGCGAGGGAAACCGCATCAAACTGCACAGTGCCGGAGATCGGGGCCGTGCGCGTGATGGTGATGATATTCGCCTCGCCGTCGTGCCGCCAAAGTTTGCGCGGAATCGTGATGGAAGTCGTCGTCACAAGGTCTATTTCGCCGACGACAGTTCCGTTGAGAGCAACATCAACGGGAGTGGAGGCGGCACCGGAGAGAATCGGCGTGATTGTCAGCGTCCTAGCCATTTGGTGATCAACCGCTGACATTGTCGTCGAAATCGAGAGGGACGGATTCGCGCTGTCGAGCGTCTTGCGCATCCGGTGCCACGGCATGGACTGCACGTCGTAGACAGCGGCGGGATCGGCGTCGTCAAACTCATCTGCGCTGCCGTTGACCGCGCCGATCTGCCACTCGCCGCCGCACTGTGCCGGGCCTGCCATGACTTCGCGCATTTCGTTCTCCGTGAGCTTCCGGTCCCAGATTGCGGCTTCGGCAATCGCGCCCTTGAAGGCACGCGGATTGGAGGGAGTATTGGTTTCGTAGCTACCGAAGGTCAGGGCTTGTCCGGCAACGATTGCCATCGCCTTGGCTCCGGTGCGCGTAATGGTCGCCGTGCTGAAAGTGGAAGCGCCATTCTTGCAGGCGAATATGTCAATGCCTGTTGAGGTGCCATCTGTTGAGTTCGTGGCGGTGACAAAGACGTCATACCATTCGCCACGGGTCAGTTTTACGCTACTTGAACTCATAGCCCCCGGCGTGAGAATGCCGATTTTGTATTCGCCGTCGAGATAGATGCTGAGTCCTGACGCTCCATAACCATTGAACCCGTTGAGCATGACGCCGTTGGGCGAAGAGGTGAGGCCGTCGGCGCGAAAGCGGATATACATCGTGATGTTGTCGCCCGTCACGGCTGCTTTCGGAATCGTGATGCCGCAGTATTTGTTCGCGGGTTCCTGCGGGAAGTAGATGCAGGTCTGTTCGTTCGTCTTGCCAATGGCGAGCGGCAATGCCACGCGCATCACTGTCTGAGACGGGTAGTAGTCGCAAGTGTAGGATTCTGACTTGGCGGTGCCCCTTTCGCCGTAGAAGGCGTAGGAAGGCGAGGCGGCTGAGAAGTCGATTGCGTTGCCGATCTCGTATTTGTCAAGCGCGTTGTTGGCGTTCGCGTCGCCGCGCAGGTCGAGCTTGAACTTGGCGTCGTCGAAAACATTGCCGAGGGCTGCTTGCGCCCCCGCCAGGGCCATAATGCCAAGTGCGGCGGCAATGCGCCTATACCCCCCCCCGTATACCGAACCGGAGGTGTGCGCGCATGGTGAGGCGCACGAAAATGATGAACCGATATGTGTCATTGCCAGTCTCCCGAATGTGGATTTTCAAGTAAGCAACGACAATTCTACCATTCCTGACGGCGATTGTGTATTCAAATCAAACCGCCAAAAATATACACATCAAATCGACGTGTTACTGCCGCTTCGCCCACGCCACGACAGGGACGCCCACTATCCGCCTGAATACGCGGCGGAAGTCAAGGGTGGATGCAAAGCCGCATTCGGCCGCGACGATGTCGGCCGGCTTGCCGGCGCGCAGCATCTCCATTGCCCGCTCCATGCGGACGCCCTGGATTTCGGAGAGGATGGAGTGACCTGCGGTGGAGCGGAAAAGCCGGTCGGCCGTGGTCCGCGACACTTTCATTTGCGCGACGACGCGCCTCGGGGTCACGCCCTCCTCGCAGCCGTGGAGGCGTATCCACTCCTGAGCCTCGGCCACGCGCCAGTCGCGCAGCGAATAGAAGCGGGTGGAGGCGCGGCGCACAAGGGAAAGCCCGGGAACCACGCGCGACTTCGGCGGGCGCGACGGGTGCCCCATCCACTCCGCGAGGAGTTCCGCCGCGACGCGCCCCTCGGTTTCAAGATCCCTGCGGATGCTTGATAGGGTCGGACGGGTGTATTCGCAGATCGACTCCAAGTTGTCGACGCCGCAAACCCCGATTTGCGCCGGGACTGCGATGCCAACGCGCGAGCAGGCCCAGAGCACCGACTCCCCGGCGGTGTCGTTGGCCGCGAATATGCCGCACGGCTTTGGGAGCGATTCCAGCCAGGGGGCGTAGATGTCGGCAAGGTGGGCGGTGTCGGAGAGCGTGAGCTGGCGCGGGAACTGGTGGAATGTCTGGCCCGCCATCGTAACGAAGTGCCTGAAGGCGTCATGCCTTTCGCGATTCCAGGAGTCGTTTTCATGCCATGGGGCGAAGGCGTAATGGCTGTAGCCGGAGCGGAGCAGTTCGCGGGCCGCCATTTCGGCGAAGGAGACGGAGTCCCCGTGCACCTCGACGCTCCCAGGGTATTTCTCGTCGGCATCGCGATTCAGGCGCACAATCGGGATTCTCGCCCGCCCGGCGGACATTGCTGCCCAAACCTGGTCGATTGGCAAGTCGCCGGTCGCGAATATGCAGCCGTCTGGTTTCAGGAATTGCATCAGTTCCGGGATCGACGCGCCGCCGGGAGAGCGGGAGAGGAGGATGGCGCCGTTCTTGAGGCGGTCGCAGAAAACGGCGAAGAACTCCCAGCGCCGCGCGATTGCGACGCGCTGCACACCTGGTAGCATCTTTATCGCCAGGTTGCCGATGTTCGAGAGCAACATCAGCACCGTTTTTGTCTCCGCGTTCATGCGAAAATTATAGCATGGCTGGAGGAAAAATGAAAAGTCGGTTTCATTTCCTTGACTTTTGGGTGCGGAAATGCGAGAATTTTAAGCGTCGCCACGATGACTGGCAATGAGCCGGCTATCCAGTTGCGTCCAACCCAAACAAACACAAAAAGAACTATGGCTTGCTTCACAGCTCCACTCGCACAGGCCGTCGCGATCCATGTCGCGAAGCCGGCCGAATGCCAAAAGTCGCGCAACCCCTTCGTAGCCCGCCTTGGCGTCCTCGAGAACATGCTCTACGGCGGTTCGCTCCTTCTCGCAATCGAACATGTCTGGCACGGCGAAATCACGTGGCGCTACCCATTCCTCACGGCGATCGCCGAAGGCGACGTCGCCGGCATGTTCAGGGAAATCGCCACTGTCGGCGTTGGCATGGCCATTGTCGTCACCGCGGCCTGGGCGCTCTATGTCGTCGCCGCCGAGGCTGTGGCCAGGGCGGCCGTTCGCCAGAAGGCATAGAGCGGAAGGTGCCACGCGATGTGCGAACTGATGTCCATTGCCGCCGCGATTGTATTCACGGCGGTTTTCCTCATTAGACGCCGCAACGGGGCCGACGCCTCCGCCGAGAGGACCGTCGCCCTCGCATTCTGGGGCGCCTCCCTGATGTGGGCCGTTGACTGCGTCCACGCCCTGGTCGCCGAAGGCGAACTCCTGGATCTTTCGGCCGACGACGCAAGGCTGGGCGCGGTTGTCGTCGCGGCCGGCCTTGTAGCCTACGCCGCCCTCCGCCTCCGCAGGCGCATCTCCAGCCACGCCTGATTGCAGGCCGTTCACCAGGACACCACATGCCGACGCCACGCTCATTGCGCATTGCTGCCATCGCAATCGCCCTGGCCTCTGCGACGGGCGCTGCGGTCGGAGCCACAGGCTGGGACACTGACCCCTATGCGTGGAGCGAAGCCCCGGCCGGCGCGTTCACTTCCGTCGGCTCCGGCTACGCCCTTGCGCCAACCCCCAAGGGTAAGGTGGCCGAAATATCCGCCACCGTCACCCCCATATCGTCCGACGACCCTGAATACGCCTCGGCCGGCGTATCGATATTCGACAATCTCGACCACCACTGGCGGCTCGGGCTCCTAAAGTTCCCTGAATCCAAGGGCCGGCGCCTAGCGTTCGAGCTTAAGATGCGCAATGGCACGGACTGGGGCGAGGAGGCGGAAGCGGGGCTGAGGCGCGCAGCCCACACTGTTTCGTCCGATTGGAAATGGGGCCGTTCATACCGGCTCTCGCTCAAACTTGCAGCAGGTGTGGTCACCGGCGTGGTTTCGGAAACGGACACGGGCCGTGAAATCTTCCGGTGTGAATTCCAGGGTGAAAATGTCGGCGTCGGCCGTCCGGCGTTGTGCGTCGATGGAAAGTTCATCGCCCATGTCGATGAAATCGACTTCTCCGTTTCCGGCGAAGTTCCCGACATCCACGACTCATTTCCGGAATACCGGCCAGTCGGCCCAGACACCGGCGTCGCCGGGACTGCGACCGGCTTCTTCCACATGGAGAAAATCGACGGCATGGACTGGGCGATTGACCCGCTCGGGCGCGGCACCGTGCTTTTAGGCGTTGACTGGTGCCACCCGCGCGGCTCCTGGTGCGAGGCCCTGGGCTACCGCCCCTACGCGCGCTTCGTGAAGGAGCACTACGCGAGCATTGAGGACTGGTGCCGCGAGACTGCCGCGCGCCTAGGCGACTGGGGATTCACGTTCCTGCCGTGCGGCGGAGACGAACGCCTCCGCTACCGCACACTTGCATACGCGAACGCGGCCGACCGCCTTTACATGACCCACCGCCTATGCACCGGAGACCCGGACTGGATGATCACCGAATACCGCCGCTCGCCCTGCACGGCCTTTCCAAACGTTTTCCATCCTGACTTCGAAAAGGCCTGCGAGTGGTGGGCGCGGCAGCGATGCGCGCCATACCGGGACGACCCGTGGCTGGTAGGCTACTTCATCGACAACGAACTCGCATGGTGGGGCGAGGTGAACGCGAACAAGGCCACCGGCATCTGGGACGCCGTCTGGAAGAAGCGCGACGCGCACCCCGCCAAGAAGGCCCTTCGCCGCTACCTGGCCGGACGCAAGCCCACGCCCGAAATCAAGCTCGGGTTCCTGCGCCTAGTGGCGGAGCGCTATTTCAAGGTCACGACCGCCGCAATCCGCAAGGCGGACCCCAACCACATGATTCTTGGATGCCGCTTTGCGGGAGCCGTGAGGGGAGTCGATCCGGTCGTCTGGGAAATCGCCGGGAAATACTGCGACGTCCTGTCCTTCAACCATTACCCGTGGGCGGACCTCGACCGCAACGTCGTCCTCGACGGCCGCAACGGCGAAAGGGTCGCAGACCAGTACCGCATGGCCCACGAATGGGGCGGCCGCCCCCTGATCGTAACGGAGTGGAGCTTCCCGGCGCTGGACACCGGGCGCCCATGCACTACCGGCGGTGGCCAGCGGATGAACACCCAGGAGGAGCGCGTCCGGGCCTCCGAACTCTTTGCCAAGACCCTGCTTTCGCAGCCATACATTGCCGGGTACTCGTTCTTCCGCTGGCTTGACCAGCCCGCGCTTGGAATCAGCAAGTATTTCGGGGAAGACTGCAACTACGGGCTTGTCAGCGAGGACGGCGTACCATATGAGGGGCTGACTTCGATGTTCCGCAGGATTCACGGCGAAGCCCTCAAGTGGCGCACCGCGCCGCTTCCGGAGGAACGCCCCGCGCCGGCGGAACGGGGGCTTTCCGAGCGTGACAGGTATTTCGCCGCCGCAAGGGACCGCGCGGCGCGGCCGCGCGAGGGGCGGGGGCCCCATCCGGTCGAATTCGCGATTTCCGAAGCTGGCGAATGGTCGCTTTCAAACGGCACAGTATCCATCACCGGCCGCATTGGCGGAGCGGACATGGCCGAACGGCTCGTTTTCAGCGGTGTCGCGGCGGGTCGCTGGGGAGGCTTGCTCCAGTGGGACGACTCCGGTTCGCCATGCTGGACCGATGTCTCCAGGGTCACGGGCGTGACTGCCGCCCGCGACGGTGAATCTGGCGTGGTGTCGGTCACAATACGCGCCGAAGGCGTGGAGAAGGGGACCCGCTTCGCATGCACGCACAGGCTCTCTCTGGCCCCGGGCGCGGATGATGTGCTTGCGGAAATCATATCCCTTGAAAACACCGGGGATGCGGCGTTCCGGGTCCAGCAGCTCTTCATGCGCCCGTTCGCCCTTGAAAAGGCGCCCGGCACTGTCAAAAGCGTCCCGAACCGCTGGAAGGGCGGCACTGAGGGATTCTGGCGCCTTGCCGATGGCTCGCGCTTTGGCGTCGCGTCATCCGACACTGGCATTCTCAAGGCAAAGCTCTGGTACCGCGACGAGGATGCGACCCAGCACCCCGACGTCCGTTTCGGCGAGGGCGCGCCATTCGACCTCGCCGCGGGCGCAACGTACACCCCGTCAATCCCCATGGGCGCCCGCATCCGCTTCATCCCCGCGCAAGGAATCTGACATCATGGACATCATAGGCTACTTCAAAAAACGCACCCTCCGCAAGAAACTCCTGCTGGCCGCCAACCACGCGGAGACGGTGCGCAGGATGCAGCGGCACCTGGTTGCGCCGGAGGACGACGCCGCGCTGCGCGAGGCGGTCCAGCGCGCCCGCGGCGCCGTGAATTCGATAAAGTCCACCGACGATTTCCAGGCGGCGATGGCCGAATTGGATTCCGCGCTTGCGCCGGGACACGGGTGGAGCCCGCTGCACCCAAGCCAGGCGGCCGAGAATTTCGAGGTGATCCTCGTGGCCGTCGCGGTCGCGATGGCCTTCCGCTGCTATTTCCTCCAGCCCTTCAAAATCCCGACGGGCTCGATGCAGCCGACGCTTTACGGCATCCACGTCGAGACGCACTCAAGCCCGACCGTCTGGGACACGTCCCTCCCGCTCAAGGTGCTCAAGTGGGCCGTCACCGGAGACTGGTACACCGAAATCCGGGTAGGCACCGGCGGCACCGTCCAGCCAGTCCAGGAGACGCTGAAGCCCGGCTACGTCAGCTTCCGCGTCGCGGGTTCGGTCTACCATGTCCCGGCCGAGGCCGTGGTCTACAGGGGGCGCCTCAATGTCGGCGCGCTCCGGGACGTCCGGCCAGACGGCACCATCCCGTTTCGGGGAGTCCTCTGGTCCGGCACTGTCAAGGCCGGCGACCATGTGTTCGTCAACCGCATGGCGTGGAACTTCCGACGCCCGCGCAGGGGCGACGTGATGGTGTTTTCCACGACTGGCATCGACGGGCTTCCCGAGGGGACCCACTACATCAAGCGCATGTGCGGCCTCCCCGGCGAAACTGTCCAGATATGGCCGCCGCATCTGGTGATAGACGGAGAGACCGTCACCCAGCCGGATTCAATCAGGCGCATCGCGGCGCGGCAGAAGGTGGAATTTGGCGCGCCTGCATACGCTGGCTACACCCTGATCAAGACCAACGACTTCATCAAGGCGGAGGCCCCTGTCCCCCTTTGCGCCATGGGCGACAAGGTAAAGCTGGGGCCGGACGAGTATTACGCGCTCGGCGACAACACCATGAACAGCCGCGACAGCCGCTACTGGGGCCCAGTCCCCGAACGCAACCTGCTGGGCCCCGGCGCCTTCATATACTGGCCCTTCACGCGCGCCAGGATCATACGCTGATGGTGGACAAGTCTTCGTCCAACCCTTCCGGCCGCGCCGCCGCAATCCGGGCCATCGCGGGCTGGTTGCGCGGAGGCGGGTTCCCGGCGCGCTCATTGCCGCCGGAGTCCCCCCTTGCCCTGGAAATCGTCCAGGGCGTGATGCGCAACCTCGCGGCGCTCGACTTCGCAATCGCCCCCCTCTGCCGGAGGCGTCCATCCCCGGCCGCGCGCGCCGCGCTCCTCGCCGGCGCATGGCAGCTGCTCGTCGCCGGCGACATACCCGACTACGCGGCCGTATCCGAGACCGTCTCGGCCGCCCGCGCGATGCCGGGCGTCATGCCGGGGTTCGTCAATGGAGTCCTGCGCAACATCCTGCGCTCACGCGACCGCATCCTCGGCGACATCTCCCGCGCCCCGCTTGAGGTCAGGACGTCCTTCCCCGGGGAACTCGTAGCCCGCTGGCGCCGGGATTTCGGCGACGACACCGCGCGCGAACTGTGCGAGGCCGGACGCGGCATCCCGCCGACGACGGTATTCCCGCTGCCTTTTTCGGACACATCCGCCTCGCTGGCCATTCTCGCGGACTTCGCCGCCGTCGGGGCCGCCTGCGCTGGAAAGGCCGCCAGCGGCGGGATCGCGGTCCCGCGCGGCATCCCCGTAGCCGGCCTCCCCGGCTACGCGGAGGGCCGCTTCATCGTCCAGGACGCCGCCACGCTGACGCCCATCGAACTGCTCGGCCCGAAGCCGGGTGAATCGGTCCTGGACCTTTGCGCGGCGCCGGGCGGGAAAACCATGCAGATAGCGGCCCTTGTCGGCGAGGCGGGCCACGTCGTAGCGCTCGACGCCTCCGCGCGGCGCCTTGAACGCCTGCGCGAAAACCTCAGGAGAACGCACCTTTCAGGCCGGGTCGAGACGGCAGTTTGCGACGCCTCCTCGCCTGACCTCGCCAGAATCGCCGGCGGCCGCCGCTTCGACGCCATCCTCGCCGATGTCCCATGCTCGAATTCAGGCGTCATGGCCCGGCGTCCCGACGCCCGCTGGCGCTGGTCCGCGGACGAGGTGGCCCGCCTCGCACGCCTGCAGCTGTCGATCCTTGAAAACGCCGCCGCGCTTGGCGCCGCCAGAATCGTCTATTCGACATGCAGCATCGACCCCGTGGAGGACGCCGGAGTCGTCGCCGCCTTCGCCGCGACGCCGGCCGGCGCCGCCTACGCCCACGCCGCCTCGAAGCTCTCCCTGCCGGTGAGCCACGGCTACGCCTTTGAACGGGATGGCAGGTTCCTGCCACCCGACTGGCGCGACGGCGCCTTCGCCGCACTCTTCACCCTGCGCAACAAATGAAACCAGCCTACGCAACCGAAACCATCCGCGTCGCCACTTCCCCAAAATCCACGGTCGGCATACTGGTCGCAATGCCCGACGACTGGAACGGGCGCTTTGTCGGCGTAGGCAGCGGCGGCGAGGGCGGCGTCCTGGACATCAGGTCCCTTGAACCATACCTGTCCCAGGGCTACGCCGCCGCGATGACCGACCTCGGCACTGCGCCAAACGCCATCAGGACCGGCTTCGCCAACCCAGAGGTCTGGAGAGACTTCGGCCACCGCGCCACCCACGCAATGACCATCGCCGCCAAGGACTGCATCGCGCGCCACTATGGCCGCCCGCCGCGCTTCTCGTACTTTTCCGGCGCCTCCACCGGCGGGCAGCAGGCATTTTCCGAGGCCCAGCGCCACCCGGAGGACTACGACGCGATCCTGGCCGGGGTCCCTGCCCATTGCAGGGCCCGCCTCCACGCATACTTCCTCTGGAACTGGCAGCACCTCCGGACGCCGGATGGCGGGCGGCTTTTCTCACACGACCAGGAGCGCTCATGCCACCGGGCCTGCCTGGAGGCGTTCGCCGATATGGAGTCGTTCCCCGGAGCGCGGATGAGATTCGTCTCCACCCCGCGGTGGACGCCGGACGCCATCGAGCGCGCCATTGGCATCGCCGCCAGGGCCGACCCATCCCTTGGCGCCCCGCACATCGACGCGCTTCGCGCCCTGTATTCTGGCCCGCGCCACCGCGCGACCGGCGAAAAGATTTTCGACGGCATCCCCCCGGCGGGGGATTTCGCCAAGGCGGCGCGGAACCTCTACCTCTTCAATTGGATATTCGGGGAGGAGACCGACTATTCGCGCATTGACTTCGGGAAGTCAATCGACCTCTACCTTGCAAGACTGTCGCCCGACCTAGATGCCGAGGACACCAACCTGTCGGCCTTCGAGTCAGCCGGCGGAAAGATGATTGTCTACGCGGGGACGCAGGATTCCATAGTCCCGTGCGGCGCGACGCTCGACTACTTCGGCAGGCTTGCCCGCCTCCGCGGCAGCGCCGCCGCGGCCCGCCGCTTTTTCCGCCTTTTCATCCTCCCCGGGCGCGAACACTTCGGCGGCCCCGGCATACAGGAACTGCGCCGCCCCCTCGCGGCCCTCAGGCGATGGCGTGAAAAGGGCGTCGAACCGAACATGGAGGGGGTCTCCTGCACCGAGCACCGCATCGTCCCGCTCGAACCGGTCTAGGGCCGCGCCACTCCAATCCGTTCCTCCGGACACGCCTTGCGCGGAATGGCAAAAGGAAGGCGGCATTCGCGTCGGCGGAGCAATTGCTCGCGGCCTTCACCGACCCCGCATCTTCGGATCTGGTCAAAACATGTGGCCTTCGTGCATGACTGTGGGTGGTGTTTGAATGGTACCTCACGTAAAGTCCGTGAAGGGGATGGCGCAACGCGCGACCACGAAAGCCGGCTATGCCGGGGGTCGTCTGCGACGACTTGGGGCGCGACGATGGCGGCGGCATGGTGAACAAGTTCCCCGCCTGCCGCCATGTGCCCGCCCCATCCCTGCGGGACATCCCCAGCCGTCGCCGGACACGAATGCCCGCCGTTCCGGCGGGACACGAAAAGACCGCTGCGCGGTCTGCACGAAAGTCACGGAAATATGACCATCCGACCATCGCTCTTTCAACTTTTCACCTTTCAACTGTTCAACCTTGCGTTCCGTGTTCGTGTTAGGCCGAAGGCCGATTTCGTGTCCCGCGAAGCGGGCTTTCGTGGTCGCGCGCAAGCGCCTCTCGCAATGATGGCTTCCGGCACAAGCACCACCACAACTTCGCTTCGCTAACCGAATACATCCGCAACCCGCCAGGACTTGCAAGCGGTGGCGCTTTGTTGTAGTATATTTGTGGCGCGGGGACGTTTGCAATGGCACACGTGCCCGCATCTGGAGATTACGCAATGAAAAAGTGGACTACTTCCAAGCTCCGCAAGTGCAAGGGCGTCGACAAAATCGCGGCCATAACCGCATACGACGCCGCCTTCGCGAACCTTTTTTCCGGCACGGGCATCAAGATGATCCTCGTCGGCGACTCTGTCGGCAACAATGCCCTGGGCTTCGACTCGACCCTTCCCGTCACAATGGACATGATGGTCCACCATACCGCCGCCGTCTCGCGCGGCGCCGGCGACGTCCATGTCGTGGCCGACATGCCGTTCCTCTCGTACCAGATCGACGACAACGAGGCCATCCGCAACGCCGGGCGCCTCATCCAGGAGGGCGGCGCGGACTCCGTAAAGCTCGAGGGTGGATCGGAGCGCGCCGCGCTCGTCCGGCGCATGGTTGACAACGGCATCCCCGTGTGCGCCCACATCGGGCTGACCCCGCAGTCTGTCCTCGCGTTCGGCGGCTACGGCATGCATGGCAAGGACGCCGCCGAAGCCGAGAGGCTCGTCGCCTCCGCGAAGGCCCTGTCCGAAGCCGGGGCCTTCGCAATCGTTCTCGAATGCGTCCCGGACGCCCTCGCGGCGCGCATTACCGCCGAAATCCCAATCCCGACAATCGGCATCGGCGCCGGCCCGCACTGCGACGGTCAGATTCTGGTGATGCACGACCTCCTGGGCATCAATCCGCCCGACAGGGCGCCGAAGTTCGCGAAGCGCTACGCCGAAATCGGCGATGCCGTCCGCAAGGCCGTCTCCGAATACGTCGCCGAAGTCGGCTCCGCCGTGTTCCCGAAGGAAAGGAAGTAGGATGGCCGGGCAGTTCCTGGGCACCGACGACGCCATCTGGAAGGATGCATTCTCCCGTTTCTGCGCAATCGCCAGAATGCGGCCGTGGGGGTGGTTCACGGAACGCCACGCCTTTGCAATTCACCCTAGCGGCTACCCAGAGCCGTTCTTCGTCCATCCCAGCCTGGGCCGCTACGGCTGCGAGCACGGGCTTGCCATTGTCTACGGCTGGAACGGCGAGGCACTTTTCGACCTGCTGGCCATGGGCGCCGAGAAAAACCACTCCGACACGCGCGCCCTTGAGATACCGCTGGTTCTGTGCGCGCTCCGCGCGCGCGACGACCTCTCCCAGCTCGAACAGCTCGCGGCCGACACCTTCGCCCCCGGCGCGGATGTCGGCGAACAGGGGGTGCAGCCGGCCTTTGTCTCATTCGTCCCGGGCTGGATGCCATGGCACATGGGCCGGGTTGAGGTCCAGTCCACCGCGGCGGTCCTCAACCAGGCGCTTGGCGTCATGCTCCGCGCCGAGGAGAACCCTTCCTTGATTGAAATGCAGGCGCCTGGCACGGTCTGGGTGCGCCGCCAGAACCAGCAGTCCGGGAAGTGGGAGGAGGGCTGGACCAGGCTGCACAGGTTCGTCGAAATGGGCGCCGGCCGCCCGCTCCAGGTCCCGGATGACCTGATCGCAGAGGTCGCGGCGCTTCCAGAAACTATGCCAGCCGTGAGCATTGACTTCGATGTAGTCCCCAAGCTGGCACTCCTCAATCCCGAGACTGTCAAGATCAGGGGCGAGAACGGCCGGATCCCGCTCGGCTACCTGTTCTCAATCCAGCGCTTCGGAACCGTCGCCGGAGGCGCCGGCGGCTTCCCGGAAACCGGCGTGTTCTACCCGGGGTCGGACATCGGTTCGCTATTCAAGTTCCTGCCAACGGTCCTGCTGAAGCACTTCGCCAAGGCAAAGGCCCGCCCGAGGGAAATCGTCGTGTCGTCCGAGCGGATGCGCGCAATACTCAGGCCCCTGCAGCTCCATATCCCCTTCAAGCTCACATTCCACGCCAACCTGCCGGGATATTCGAAAATACTGTCCATGGTGCGGAACGCGACTGAGTCCAAGATAGTGTCGAAAACCGAAACAGAGGAGAGCGCCGATGGCAGTGCCGGTGAAGATTGATGACGCCGTTAAGTATTTTGGGGCGGTCCATGCAGTGGACCACATCTCGATTGACATCGGGGCGGGGGAGATATTCTTCCTCCTAGGGCCGTCTGGCTGCGGCAAGACAACCCTCCTGCGGACAATCGCCGGCTTCCACGAAGTTGATTCCGGCCGCATACTGATAGGCGACCGCGATGTCACCTCGCTGCCGCCGTACCGGCGCGACACCGGCATGGTATTCCAGAGCTACGCCCTATGGCCGCACATGACCGTCGCCGAGAATGTCGCGTTCGGGCTGGACATCCGGCGCGTCCCCAAGGCCGAGGCTGCAAGGCGCGTGGCTGACGCGCTCGACGCCGTCCACATGTCCGACAGGGCCGGCTACAAGCCGAACATGCTTTCCGGCGGGCAGCAGCAGCGCGTCGCGCTTGCCCGCGCCCTGGTCGTGGAGCCGAAGTGCCTCCTGCTCGACGAACCCCTGTCCAACCTCGACGCGAAGCTTCGCATCGAGATGCGCACGGAAATCCGCCGCATCTGCAAGACACGCGGCCTTACGGCGATATACGTCACGCACGACCAGAAGGAGGCCCTTTCGATCGCGGACCGCCTCGCCATACTCAACGGCGGCCATGTCGAGCAAATCGGCGCCCCGGTCGATGTCTACCGCCATCCGAAAAACCGCTTTGTCGCGGGCTTCATCGGCGAGGCGAACTTCCTCGAAGGCACGGTCTCCTCCGCCGGTGGCGGCTCTGTCACGGTGGCCACTGCCATCGGCGACGTTGTCGCCTCCGCCGCAAACGCCGCGTCGCCCCCCATTGCCGCCGCGGGGGCAAGGGTGACGCTCTGCATCCGCCCCGAGGCCGTAGGGATCGGCGCCGCCGGCGCGACGGGCGAAAACACCTTCAGGGCCAGGGTCGCGCGCCTTTCCTACCAGGGCGACGTCGCCCAGACCGCACTTGAGGCCGCGCCCGCCGCCGGAGGCCAGCCGGTCCAGTTCTCATCCGTCGAACTTGGCAGCGTCGCGGGTCTGGCGCAGGCCGGCGACGAGGTGTCAATTCGCTTCCCGCGCGACCATGTATCGGTGCTGCCATGAAGAAGGGCCTCGCCATAATCGCAATCGCCGCCTTCATGGTGGCCCTCCCGTTCATTTTCAAGCCCAAGTCGGAGTCCGCGGCATGGGACGGCGACGACCCCGTCCTCGTTGTCATAACGCCGCACAATGAGGCGATCCGCCAGGAGTTCGCCGCAGCCTTTTCGGAATGGCACGAACGAAGGTTCGGGTCGCCGGTCCGCATTGACTGGCGCGTGATTGGCGGAACGACTGAAATAATGCGCTTCCTGGTCTCAGAATACATCGGTTCGCTCCAGGGGTGGTGCGAGCGCCAGGGGCGGGACTTCCCCTCAAAGGCCGCGTCGGCGATGCTTTCCCCCTCACTCCCCGCGTCCGATCCCGCCGTCCAGGACATCTGGCTGGACTTCAGGACCAACGATTCGCCTGCTGTAGCCTCAAGCCGGATTGACGTTTTCTTCGGCGGCGGGACGTATGACCACGGCAAGGCGGCGGAGCAGGGGCTTACCGTCGAGCCATGGCCGGCGGGCTCGATTCCTGCCGGAATCGTAGCCGACGCCGACGGCAACGAGCTGATTCCCGCCGAACTCTCCGGCGATGTCTGGCGCACGTCCCATTTCTACGGGACCGTCCTCTCGACCTTCGGCATCTGCTCCAACCCCGACAGGCTCAAGGACATCGGCGCCACCGCCGCGCCCGCGACCTGGTACGACCTCGCGAGGCCGGAGTTCTTCGGGCAGGTCGGCGTGACGGACCCCACCAAAAGCGGCAGCGTCGCCAAGGCTTTCGAAATGATTGTCCAGCAGGTAATGGCGGACTCAATGGAGTCCGCCGGCTTCGACGCCGCGGCGGTTTCCGCAAACGAGTCCGCAATCACCGCTGAGCCGGCGCTTGCCTCGCCCGGCGGGACACTTGGGCAATACCAGCGCGCCGTCGAGGATGCGTGGGCCAGGGGGGTGAATCTCGTCCGCCTCATTGGCGCCAACGCCCGCTACTTCACCGATTCGGCGGGGAAGGTCCCCATTGACGTGGGCATGGGCGCCATCGCAACCGGCATCGCGATTGACTTCTTCGGCCGCTTCCAGGCCGAGTACACCCGGACGCCTGACGGCGTCCCGCACCTCCAGTACGTCACCCCGCGCGGCGGTTCCTGCGTCAGCGCGGACCCGATGAGCCTCCTGCGCGGCGCCCCGCACCGCGAACTCGCGCTGCGCTTCTTCGAGTTCGTGCTTTCCCCGGAGGGGCAGGCGCTCTGGAATGCGCGCCCAGGCACTTTGGGCGGCACCAGGCGCTATGCGCTACGGCGCCTTCCCATCCGCCGCGACTTCTACCCCTCCTCCATCCCAGAGTTCGCCGCGACTTTCGCCACCTATTCCACTATCATGAGCGACAACCTCGCCGACCCGGACGTAAACCCCTACGAGCTGGCCAGGTCCTTTACCTACCGCCCGCGCTGGTCCGCCCGGCACTTCGGCATCCAGCGCGACCTCGTCCGCGCGATCTGCATCGACTCCGGCGACGAGCTCCGGGCGGCCTGGAAGGCCGTCATCGCGCATGGCGGCCCGGAAAGCAACCCCGAGGCAATGGCGCTGATCTGCTCCCTCCCGACAAAGCCCGTCCCGCTCAACTGGCGCAGCGCAGTTTCCGAGTACCGGTCCATCCCAAGGCTGGTCTACATCCGCGAATGGACAGCCGAAATGCGCCGCAACTACCGCGAGGCGGAGCGGCTCGCGCGCGGTGGCGCGCGCATCGCCGCCACAGCCCGCTAATTTGCCATCCGGCTTCCTTTATGCTAGCATAGGTTGATGATGAAAACACAAAACCAACTCCTCATGCGCCTCCGAGCGGTCTTCGCGGCTATCATTGTGCTTGACGCGCTGTGCGGCTGTGGCTCATTTTCAGCCGCGCCCCACGCAGGCGCAACCCAGGATGTCCGCATCGCCGCATGGAACATGAAGTGGTTCCCGGCCGGGCATCCGGTGCTTCTCGACAAGGACCGCAGGCCGCAGTCCGAATTCAAGCGCATTGACTCGGCCGCAAGGTTCATTGCCTGGCAGCAGGCCGATCTCGTCATGCTTGAGGAGGTCAGGAACCGCGATGCCTGCGAGATGCTGTGCGCGCAGGAGGCGCTCGCCGGATGGAGCGTCGATTCCATCACGGAATTCCCCCAGGCCGAGGAGGCGACGATTCCGCCGCACCAGAACGCCATAATCTCGCGCTATGCGGCAGTTGACTCCGGCTGGCGCCACTGGAAGGCCGAGGACGGCATCACCCCGCCGCGCGGCTTCGTCTACGCAGTCTACGATTTCAATGGTACCCTCTGCGCCGTGATTGGCGTCCACCTCAAGAGCAACTACATCCCAGACGATTCTCCCGACAAGGACAGGCTCCCCGCGCTGAACCGCAGGATGCGCGAAATCTCATCCCGGCAAATCGCCGAATTCGTCCGCGAACTTGAGGGAAGGGACTTCGGCGGCCGCAAGGTCTCCGAGGTCATCGTCGCCGGCGATTTCAACACCAGCGTCTTCGATCCAAAGTATGACGGCGAACGCACCGTCCCGCAGATGCTTGGAGCGGGGTTCAGGGACTGCTTTGACGGAGTCGTCGAGCGCGACACCATGCCGGAGTCGAAATGGTACCCCGCCACCTGCTTCGACTACATGTTCGCGAAGGGCCCCGCCGGCTTCTACGGCGCCGTCGTCGCGCCGACGAGCTGGACAAGCGACCACAGGATGATCTCCGCCGTGTTCTCCTTCTAAGGCGCGACAGGCCACAAGCCACTGGCAACTTCCACTTTCAACTTTCAACTAACAACTTTCAACTGACTTAACGGAGCAAAAATGGCAAAAGTTTTGGTAACTGGCGGCACCGGATTCACCGGCAAGGCCCTTGTAAAGCGGCTTCTCGGACTTGGGCACCAGGTTGTGGTCATGGACTACAAGCCTGGCGTCGCAAAGGGCTTCGACACGGCCAGGGAACTGGAGGCGCTCGGGGCGGAGGTCGTGCTTGACCCGCAGGGCGTGACTAACCGCGAGTGCGTCGCCCGCTGCATGAAGGGTGTCGACTATGTCCAGCACATCGCCGCCGCCTTCCGCGAGATGGACGTCCCCGAATCCTACTACGACGATGTCAACATCGGCGGCACCCGCATCTGCCTGGAGGAGGCCGTCAAGGCCGGTGTCAAGAAGTTCGTCTACTGCTCGACCTGCGGCATCCACGGCAACGTCCTGAACCCGCCGACGGACGAAGACCACAACATCGCCCCGGCCGACTACTACCAGATGTCAAAATACAAGGCCGAGCCAGTCACGCTGGAATTCGTCAAGGCGGGCAAGCTTAAAGCCTCGATCGTCCGCCCGTCCGCCATCTACGGGCCAGGCGACCCCGAGCGCTTCCGCATGATCTTCAAGCGAGTCTACCATGGCAAGTTCCCGATGATAGGCTCGGGCAAAACCCTCTACCACCCCGTCTACATCGACAACCTAGTTGACGTCTTTGTCCTCGCCATGGATCCGGCCAACGAGAAGAGCAATGGACGCGCCTACCTCGCGGCGGACGCCGAATACGTCTCAATCAAGGACCTTGTGCTGCGCACGGCCAAGGCAATGGGCCGCACGGTCAAAATCGTCCACTACCCGACATGGCCCGTCGTGGCCGCCGGCCACATCTGCCAGGCCGTCTGCAAGCCATTCCACATAGCCCCGCCGATTTTCCCGCGCCGCGTAGACTGGTACCGCCAGAACCGCGCATTCGACATCACCCGCGCCCGCACCGAACTCGGCTACGACCCCAAGGTCGGCCTGGACGAAGGCCTCAGGCGCACCTACGAGTGGTACCTTGAAAAGGGCCTCCTCTAGGGTGCCTCCGAATGCCGGATCCGCAAGGCGAAAAAAACGGCTTGCAAAGTGCGGCGGATTTTGGGAAAATAGAACACCTTGTTAAAGGCGCATTCGGGCGGTTAGCTCAGTCGGCTAGAGCGCGACGTTTACACCGTTGAGGTCGGGGGTCCGAGCCCCTCACCGCCCACCATTGAGTTCTCTCAACGCTCAGCGCTTGCCAAAATTGGTTCTACATGCTAGAATCTTAGGCACAAAAATTGGGGGTGATTTGGTTTCGACGGGGCACGTTGGGACCTGATCGCGCGCCGAGGATGTCGGTTGGCCTCGTAAAAAAACCGGCAAAAACCTAAATGCGAACGAAGACTTCGCCATGGCTGCCTAATTGAGTTTAGGCAACCTCGCTTAACCGCCGACGCCTGCTGGGCGGGTATGCGTTTTCGCAGGACTTGCCGCGTAGCCCGGCGACCGGGCGCCGCGGGTCTCGTATAAACCGGACGCTGGATTCTGGATTGCCTGCCCGCGGGCGCTTCCAGGATTGAGACTAAAACACGGGATACGCGCGTAGAAGTCGGGTTGAGACTGTTTCGGACGCGGGTTCGACTCCCGCCACCTCCACCATTTTAAAAACCTAAGATAGAGGATGGGCGTCCATTCCAATGGAAAGCACCTCACGAATCGTCAACGCCTTTACCTGCACCGGAGCATACGCCGCCCTGATCATGTCGGGACTGAAGCGCGTGGAGAACCGCAGTTGTCTCCCGGTTCCCGCAAGGGGGTGTTGCGCGATGAGCGTTTCCAAGAAGTTCTGCCGTGCCGAGTATGACGGCATCAAAGCGTGGTTGCGGCGATTAAACGGTGACAAGGTGGATGCCATCATCCCGACATGGGAAGAAGCGAGCCGTTGGCCCGGCCACATCGTCGCGGTGATGGACTACCAGGCGATAGATGAAGAACCCGAAGAAGAACCTTGGCGGGTTCAGGCGCAGTTTTGGAACGAAGGTTATCGCTACTGGTGGCGTCTAACGAACATCCGCAAACTGCCGGCCCCGATTCCCTGTCGCGGCAACACCGGAATGTGGCAGCTGTCGCCGATGCTCTCCGCCGAAGTACAGAAGCAGCTTATGACAGGAGCCGTATGAGAAAATTATCGTTGCTATTCTTTGTTACGGTCATGACCGGCATTGCTTCAGCCCGGCAATTTCACGTTCCGGCACAGCCTGTATCGCCGTATGCCGATACGGAGGTTTCGACCAATGTAGTTGTTCATACCGGACGCACGGATGTCCGAGAGGTGAAATTGCATCTTGAACTTGAAGGTACGCCTACCAATGACCTTGAGGTCGCTTTCGGCCGCGACGTGAACACGAACGGAGTTCTCGATGTTTCGGAAATGGAAACGGCCTATGGATGGAGGGCAGGCAGGTACTTTGTCGAAAACCTGCTGTCATGGACGAGGGCGGAGGAGTGTCCGTCCGCAACCGCAATGCCAGGCTTGCTTGACATCGACATGGTCCAATACGGGGATTCGGCGTCTTGGCGTTTCACGGCGAAGTGCGGCGGGGAAGCCGCGTTTGCCGGGTTTGCGGCCATGCCACAGTCCGCCTGGCTTTTCAGCCGCGACTGGGACATCATGCGCGTAGTGCGGAGGGGCGCCGGGCCGGCAACCGGCTGGGTCGCCTGCACTCTTGAATACCCGTTCTCATTCATACACGTGAGGTGACGCGGCGATGCCGGTACTCTGGACAGCATCGCCATTTATTCTCGCGGGCGCGATTGCGCTGGCCTGGCTTGTCGCCCGGATTCGCGCGACGGGTATCCGTCCCGGCCGCGGGCTTGCGGCGCTTTTGAGCGGGAGACCGAAGGCCGAGCGCGCCCTGCTCGTGTTAGTCCTAGTCGCGGCGTGGGTGGCTGGCGGCACCAAGCCTGGCGGCGGTGGCGGTGCGAACAACGTTCCGAATGTCGCCAATGAGAGAGCGTTGCCAATTACCAGTGCCAGTGCCCAATTGGAAGGAAGTCCCCAATTGGCAAATGGCGACATTGGAACTGGCAACAATTCCACAATTGCGACATTAATGGCCACGACAAACACCGCGCGGGTGCTCGACGCCGACGACTTCGCGCGCGGCTTTGTGATGCACCGCATCGGCACGGGCGAGGAGTTCGACTTCACACCGCCGCCCGGCGCATCCATCGTCTCCGACTGGCGGGCGTTCGGCGCGGCGACGGACTGGATTTATGTAGCGTTCACGAACTGGGCGTTCCGGGTCGGAACGAACGATGCCAGCAGGTTGCGCGTCCATTCGTCCGGCAAGGTCGAGCCGTTCATCCGCGCGGCAGGCGGGGCAATTGCGACGAACTACTGGTTCGCCCCGTTCATGGCATCGCTCGGCATCGTCCCCGAGGTAAATTGGAGCTGGCTCAATGAAAATGACAAGCCAAGTCAGGTGTGGTACGCCATCACGCCCGAAAACTCTCTCGTTCTGACTTGGCAGAATGCGCTATTGAATCGCGACACCGATACGCCGCTTTCGTTTCAGATAGAATTCAAACTCGACGGCCAGTTCTTCTACCGCTACGACCTTTCGCGGCTGGCCACGGAGGCCGTCACGGACATTCTGGCCGGTGCATCCTACGCCGGAATTGAATGGGCGACGAACTCGCTGCCGACGAACGTCACCTCGCTGGCGTTCTATCCGCTTTCGCAGGAGGACATCTACAATCAAGACCGCGATGGAGACGGGCTTAACCACATTGACGAGCTTTTCGTGTATGGCACAGATCCGATGCTGCCGGATTCGGATTTCGATGGCATCCCGGATAATATCGAGGTTGCATCGGGGGCAAATCCTGCCGTGCGCGACAGCGACGGCGATGGACTTGTGGACGGCTCCGATCCCGATTCATCCGCTGCAACGCCGCTCGACGATCTCGACGGCGACGGCATCCCGGATGCCTACGAGAACCACTGGCTCGGCGGAACGAACATAGTCGATTCTCTCGAAGGCTATAGCGCAAACGGGTTCAATCCCGGCTTTGAGCTTGCATCCGGCATGAACCCGACGAATGGCGCAAGCGCTGCGTTCATGCCGACAAACCGTATTGCCGCGTGGAAGATAACGGATGGATTCGCGACGGGAGGGACGCAATTCATTGCGTCCAACGTCTATGAACGGACGTTCCACATCGCCCGCAACGGAAGCTGGGAGCAGTACTTCCTTTCGTCGAGACCAGACCGCGCGGGCGGCTGGCGGCTTGAAGGGCTTGCGCTCGACTGGGAGGATTCGGAGGGCGAAAGCGGGACGGCCACGGCATCGCCGGCGGGCGACAGCCTCTATCTACCGGTCTCCACGAACAGCCCCGCGAACTTGACGCTGCGCCTGCGCTCAACCGCGAACACGATGGCCTGTCGTTCGCCGCTATACTTGCTGGCATACTCGCCAAGCGTGGAACTGGCGGACGCGCTCCAGATTGCGACCTCCAATGCAACTTGGCTTGTCTCGGAGATAAAAGAGGAAACGCCAGTCGCCGTTTCCATTGACCGCACGGAACGCCCGTGCAAGGCCGCATTGTATCCAGGCGAGGCGGATGCGGGACTCGCAGCCGAAAACGACAGGCTTGTATTCGGCGCGGACGGGACGATGCTCGTCAACGCGCCGGGCGTCTATCGGTTGCCCAACATAGACCTGTCTGCGTATGCGCAACCACCCTTGCGGGAGGGCCGCGCTCCGTCGCGGCCGCTGCGGACGGGACTGAGCCCGTCCCTCCCAGATGCCACGAACGAGTGCTATCTCGCATTTCTCAATCCGTCCGTCTTCTACGGCGGCGGACATCATGCGGACGGTTCCGGCATGGGTTATGATTCATATTCGGGGGCTTACTACGAGACATACGAGTATCCGTTCGATTCCGGCTGCCTTTGGCGGGCTTACCACTCAGATTCTTCGGGCGGCTATGTCTGCACCTGCCAGCCGGAACTGTCGGTTGGCTTTGACATTGAGGATTATCCAGACATCGCAACCAACATTACCGTCAACGGAGAAACCGCATCCGGCTCGATTTCCATTGGAGGCGCGCAGGTGTGGAGCGGCACTGCCACGCACGACACCTCCACCGGAGGCGGGACTGCCGAAACTGAACTGCTATCCGACGACGGGTGCGACGATTGCAGCGGCTGCGAGGACGGGAACTGCGACAACCTCGAAGGCGACGAAATGGGCTCGCTCAAGTTCCGCATTCCGCTCGGCATCCCGCGCAAGGGGCAGGTCAGCGGCTTCGCGTGGTTCCGAACAGATACGCCGCTTGCCATTGGAATCGACACTTTGCAGGTGGCGTCGCGCGGCGACGCAAACGTCTTGGACTCCACCGCTGGCAATACGCGGACCATTGCCTGCTCCGACAATCGCGGACGGACGCTTACCATTCAATCCATCGAGAACGGCATCGGGATAACGATAACCGGGACGGCGTCCGGTTCGTTGGAGCACACATGGCGAATCGTCAATGTCGGCGGCTCGACATCGAATATACGTCTTACGAAGATCAGCCGTCTGGACAACGTTATGAGCGACCGCTCCTACACTTGCGCCGATGGGGGCTGGACGTGCTTCGACATTATTTCGCAGACTTCCGAGGAGTTGGTAAAGAGCGAAGACCTCAACGGAGAGGGCGTGAAACGCGAAGAACGCATTGTCCGCGATGCCCGCAACACGGCTCTTTCGCACACGATAATCGAGTCGGAGAGGTTCGGCTCTTTCGCCAACGCCGTCCTGCGCCAGACATACTATGCAGAGAAGAGCTGGGGCGAAGACAACTGGAACGAGTCGTTCGCCTCGTACTACACGGACAACGACAACCCGCAGCGTAACGGAAACGTCCGCCTTGAATGGGGCAATGCCCGCGCATGGCGTTTCAATGCCTACGATACCGAGGGGCGGACGATTCTGACCATAGCCCAGCATGACGGTTCGTGGTGTCCGGACTGGCCTCTCGACTATCTCGAATCCGACGCTTTCGACAATCAGGACATCCACCAGTGGCTCGAAAGCCAGTGGTTCACGGCAATTGCAACAGTCTATGATTACACGCCGCTTGCCGGCGACGACGCTGATCCCGATGATGCAGACAAAGTGCGCACCGAGTCGCGCTATTTTGTCGATGGCGGAAACGTGACGCTCATCGGACGCATCTGGACACGCTACACGCACGGCGAGGCAAACGGCTACGCGACTGTGACCATCGAGACCATAACCGCCGGGGCGCAGGGGACAGGAATAGATGACGCCCGCAATCAGCGCACTATCGAAACTTGCTACGACAATGATGCTTCCGGCATCCCGCTAACGCTTCGCGGGCAGGTGCTGACTTCCACCGATTCGGATGACATAACGACCGAAAACTCATATTCCATCTCCGGCAACGTCCTGTCCCAAACGTCACAGATGTTTTATCAGTCCCATCCATTCCCGATTGCCACGCACACGGAACGTTGCGCCACATACGGAAATGTCCTCCGGGAATGGAGCGTCCACACGGATAGCGGCATCGCCTTCGACGAGAAGCGGCATCTCTACGATGACAAAAACCGGCTCGTTTCCACAATCTATTCCGACGGCTCGTTCACGACGAACGCCTATTCATGCTGCCGCCTACTCTGGAGTCAAGACCGCACAGGGCGCAAGGTTCTGCGAAGCGCGTTGACAGGGCAAGACCATCTCTACTATGCAATGGAGGAAGTATCTCTTGCGGGAATGCCGAACGCAAATGACAATGCACAAAGATATGCCCCATACGATGGGTATGTCAGAGGTGATAATCATTACCGCGTCACGCAGCACTTCATGGATGCTCTCGGGCGCGAGACGAACACGATTGTCAGAACATGCAAGACGCAAGGCGCGGCTGTGAACCAGTCTTGGAATTGCAGCGGCTGGCGGACTTCCGAAACGGTCTCCTATCCCGATGGTGTATCAGATTACGAAATCGCAACTGATGCTCGCGGAAACAAAACGATCACCAAACGATACACATATTCCGATTGCGAGGTTGTAGAGACAATCGAAACGAACAAGACTACAGCCGCAACGACCTATCGAAACGGGCGGAATCTGATTCGCGAAGAATGGACTGGCGGAAAATGGAAAGAGACGGAAACTGCTATCTCGTATGACGAAAACGGATGCAGGATCGACACCACGACTGTCACGGCGTCCGACCATGAGCCAATCGTGACACAAACCATCTACCGTGATTTCCTCGGACGGACAATTCGCGAAGTCCGTCCGACATCAGAGGTCACCTATACCTACGACGGCGCGAGTTCGCGCGTCCTGACGGCTGTAGATTCGGTTTCCGGCGAGACGGCGACACGTCTTTATGATAGTCGCGGCGAAGCCGTAGGGCAGTTGAAGAATGGGATAACTTCGCGCAGTGACACCGATTATGAATTTAAGTCGAACATTCTCTGGCGTGTAACGACGCAGACGACGGCGGGAGGGACGCGCTCTGTCGCGTCCGTCGTCAAAGAGCGTCTGTCCGGGCTTTCCGACGAACTGCGAAGCGAGAGCTTCGCCTACCAGAACGGCGCGCTTGCGCTTCATTCCTATTCGTGGTTCGATGCGACAAACTCCATTCTCACGGAAGTCTCCGAATCCGCAACTGCGGGTGCGACCACGACGAAGAGCAAGTTCGGAATCGCCATTGAGACGACAACGCCGTCCTGCACGACAAGCAATTTCTTCGACCCATACGGGCGCGTGTTCTACACGGAGAAAGACGGACGCAGCGTTGACTGGATCGGGCGCAACGATTACGGCGATGTCGAGGAATACGACACGTTCCACTCTGCGGGGGACAACTACTATGCAGCGTTCTACGGTTATGACAATTTCGGAAACCGGGTTGTCGCAACGAACGCCCTTGGCGCGGTGACAGTCTCCGCATACGATGCCGCGCATCGTCTTTCCGAATCCTCCGGTGCGGTCTATCCCGTTCAGTACGGCTATGACACCGCAGGGCGCAGAACCGGGCTGTCGACAACCCGCAACGGCAATGCGTGGGATGCGACCTCCTGGACGTTCAATCCGGCAACGGGCTTCTGCACATTGAAGACATACGCCGATGGTTCGACAGTAGCCTACACCTACACGCCCGACGGACTTCCCCTGCGTACGACTTACGCAAGCGGACGTTGGCGCGAGAATGCCTACAATGCCAAGCGTGAACTTGTCTCTGTTACATATTCCGATGGCGAAACTTGCGTGTTTGCCTACGATGAATTCTCGCACGAAGTCGCAGCAACCAATGATGTCTCCGCTGTCGTTTCAATGCGCAGCAATTATGGGCAAATCACCAATGAGACAATCTCTGTTGGAAACTATACATATTCTCTCAATCGCTCGTTCGATGCATACGGGCGCATGATCCGCAACGATGGCTCCGATTACACATTTGCCGCCGATGGGCAGTTGGAGACAATATCCAACTCTCTCGCCAGTGTAGAATACCTCTACACGGCAGACCGCCTTGATGCAGGCTACATGGTCTCTTTGCCGAACGGCGTATCTTTCACACGGAGTCTGACGCGGGACGCATATCGCCGTTCGCTCGTGACTGGAATCGAAAGTTTCGTCGGCAGCAACGTCATTGAAAGCCTCGCTTATTCTTATGATGCGCTCAACCGCCCGACAGTTCGCAACGCCGACACCTTCGGTTACAACGACCGCAGCGAGGTGACCTCGGCGAATGTTACCGGCATCTCGAACGCCTACGGCTATGACGAGATCGGCAATTCGACCTTCTTCACGCCAAACAACATCAACCAGTACACTGAATTCACATACGACCTTGACGGCAACCTGCTTGCCGATGGCGTTCGCACATTTTCCTACGATGCCGCCAATCGCCTCAAGTCCGTATTGACAAACGGCATTCTCATTTTGACGAACTTTTACGATGCAAAATCACGCCGCGTCCGCAAAGTCAACCCAGATGCCACGATAACCTTCTTCTATGACGATTGGAATCTAATCGAGGAGCGCATCGTCTACACGAATGGCACGGCCTCGACAATCCACTACTATTGGGGCAAAGACCTCTCTGGCACGTTGCAGGGCGCAGGAGGAGTCGGCGGATTGCTATACCTTACGGTCGATGGTGCTATCTACATCCCGTTCTACGACAACAATGGTAATATCACCCGCTACCTTGACTCTACTGGCAACACGGTTGCGCAATACACATATGACGCATTCGGCAACACCATCTCGCAGTCCGGCCCACTCGCCGGCTTCTTCCGCCATCGCTTCTCGACAAAATACTACGATTTCGAATCCGGTCTCTACTACTACGGCTACCGTTTCTACCACCCCACCCTCATGCGCTGGCTCAACAGAGATCCGATTGGGGAAGATGGCGGTAATAACCTATATTTATTTACGGGGAATGGCCCGTGTGTGAATGTTGATTTCAAGGGCTTGGCATGGAAAATCAAACGAAACGGAGAAATATTTGCCACAGCAGTGCCGTTGTCCGATGATGACAATTTTACATCTCTAGCAAGAATATTACATCTTGATGTTTCTGATTATAAAAAGTGGGCACATACAACTGATGCAACGGCTATAAGGTGTAAACCTTACCGCATTCCCAATCTCATAGTCTACGATAACGGGCACCGAAAATTTATAGACCGAATGCCCTTCAATGTAATTTCAGTCTGGCGTTCACAGAATGAGCGGAGTGCGCAAAAAGACAAAAAAGCTGGTTTCCAGGTTCAAATTAATAATGATGTTACAGCTGACCAAATTGAACATGCGTTGCAAACCGATGGATTGTACAGATATACCTTTACTGGACACGGTGATGGCATGACTGGCATTAATGCATATCCAGATGATGAAGAGACAGTTTCGCCAGTTGTTAGATTTACTCGCTATGGCATTAGCAGTCTTGTCCTTAAAGCCTGTGGAAGTGCAGCAATTGACGAATATGGATGGCATAGGATGAAGGGGCGTGTCAAGCGGAATAACTGGGAAATCAATGTTGCGAAGGCAGGTTATTTTATTGGCTATGAAGATGCTGTTTGCCTTCTCAATGAGTTGTTTCAATGGACAATTACGAAAGGATCGAATTATAATGAAGCTGATTAAAGTAATAATTTTAGCCATATTGATGATTTTGGCTATGTTCATATTGGGCGCACTGAATGTCCCATACTCAACGCCCGGTAAGAGAACCATTTGTCGGCACGAATTATCGAATATTCGTACTATATTGCTTGCGGGCGATGTCGTTATGGGGGATTCTTTCATGAGTTGGAGGGATAATGACACAAATACATCTAAAAGAAACATTGCCGAGCAGGCGGGCCGCTATTGTTATGAATTTTCAATGCGAAAAGGTCAAAAAATATTTTCATTTGACAACGGGACTGGTTGTTTGGTAGATCCTTGGGGGAATCCGTATAATATGGATTTGTTTGATAAGTTATGCGTACTTAAATCTAATCCTTCAATTAGGCAATTTGCAATAGATAAATACATAATATGGTCGTCGGGCCCCAACGGAATCAATGAGGGAGGCGAAGGTGATGATATTTTTGAGTTGCCGCGAAAGTTGTGGGGTCAAAATTCGGCAAAGATGGAGTACAATGAATGAACCTAAAAAACGCAGTTGCCCCGAACAGACTTTCTCACACAAAGGCACGGAGGCACAGGGATTGATGGTTTTATGGATGCACATGGTTCCCATTTGCAATGCACCTCTGGGGTGAAACCCCACCTGCGACTTCAAGGGCATCAAAAGCCATTTTTCAATGTTCTCCGTGCCACTGTGCCTCTGTGTGACACTTTAACTGCGACATTTAGGTTTAGGGTGCGCAGACCCGAAATTACAACGATCGTACCGTTTACGAAACTTCTTCTTGATTTCAATAAGTGTGATTTTGTTGTGGAAATATATCATTGTACGTCCGCACAGCAATTTGAGCTCAATAAAGATGGAACTTTGGCATTTGCCAATCAGCAAACTGCGGCTCCAAAACCTGCGACAACTGATTTACAAAGACGATGATCGACAATAACTGCACTAAAAGAAGCATTGAAGAAGAAATATCCACAAACACGATTTTCTGTAGTAGGGTCAGAACTGGGTGTTTCAAATGGATATCCCTTGAATCGAGGCTGGCCGCGCCCTAAAGGGGAAGTCCGCAAAGTCGAGGTGGTGCCATGATCAAGAAAAGCATATTAGTGATGATTTTTTGTTGCTTGGCATTTATTGTGGCGTCAGTAGCCATGATGATGCACTTTCAACGAGTGAAATCACAACCACGATTGATAGAAATTTGTCATATAAATGATGTCGTAGGTAAGTGCCCTGAAATATTGTTCTGGATAAAGGCACGAAATTCTTGGGAATGGGTGCCTGACGATTTTCTTCCGCAAATCATTTCATATCCTTTACCCAAAGGGGAAATAGTATTTGCGACATATGAAATGGAGATTCGTTCTTTCAAGCCCTATTCATTTCATTCGACAAAAGGCGAATTTGAAATTTCCCAAGGTTCTAATGGCTACATTTATATTTATGCATGGGACAAGAGGTATAAACCTATGATTTCACCCTAAAACATCGCAACAAACAGAACTGCCACCAAATGGGAATAATAAATGAGAAAACTTTCAGAATGGATTTCTTTGTGGCCGTCGGTTGGCATTGTAATGCTAATTTGCGGTGAAGTTATACTTCGCTATCCTTGTAATCATGATTCTGGTTTTTATTGCTACTTGTATCCTGTCTGCGGCGTGATTGTTTTGTCGGGCTTTTATGGATTCATTTTAAGAAAGTCTAAGATCGGATTTTTTATGTCGCTGCTGTGTCTTATTCTTATCCTGGTTTCTGATTTATTCAATGTGTATGTCGATTATGATGTGTGGACGCGGCGTGGGGTGCCAGATTGGGGATGTCCGACTTTAGACTCGATTTCACAGAAGGGCAAAGGAGAATGAAATGAAGTTTTTTCAAATAATAGCACGAAGGACTATTGTATTGACAGCAGTACTCTGCATCTGCGCATTACTTGTATGGTTTGTCATCCCATACGTCGTCTTGGGTTGGGATTTGCTTTTCCCGCATTATAATCATAATGTCGCAATCCTCTCATCTGATATCGAATGCGAAATTCCTGTCGAGGGTTCCAGTCCCCGTTCGATTGTACTGCCAAAGGGCTTGATGATTTACGCTCCGTGCAGACATGATTTTGATCGAATGGCCATGGATGAAAGTTGCACATACAAGGTTTATTTGAAGCTGGATCCAAGGACGATTAAGGCCATCTTCAAGGATTCCGACCCCGCCTTTACAGAGAAGATGCAAGGCACAAAACGATTTGGCGATTTGGAAGAAAAATTTAGGTAATCTCACACAAACGTGCCAATTGAAGCCGTTGGCTTGTAAATCTGAATAATCAGGAGTGTCGGCCATGAGCAAAAAACTATTCCCAATCTTTCGTGAAGAGTGCTAAACAATGACAAGGCGAAGTCATAGACGCATTCAATGCGCTCGTGCGACATCCTCCCGCAAACCAATGCGGGACGCATATCGCCGTTCGCTCGTGACTGGAATCGAAAGTTTCGTCGGCAGCAACGTCATTGAAAGCCTCGCTTATTCTTATGATGCGCTCAACCG
>JAFWPM010000161.1 GCA_017509565.1 Kiritimatiellia bacterium
GGATGTTCGGCGAAGACATGTCGATCTTCGCGCGCAGGCAGCAGGCGCCTTCGGCAAACTCGCCGGCCTGCATCCTCGCGAAGAGGTCCAGGTTCTCCCCGGGCGTCCGGTCGCGGTATGGCGACGGCGTCCCCGGTTCGGTGGGGACTCCCCTGTACTTCTTCCATTCCTCCTGCGAGAGGTCGCATACGTAGGCCAGGCCGCGCTTTATTAGCTCTACGGCGAAGGCGTGGAGGTCGTCGAACAAATCCGACGCGTAGAAGAACCCGTCGCCCCAGTCGAAGCCCAGCCAGCGCACATCCTCCTTGATGGAGCGCACGTAGTCCTCGTCCTCCTTGGACGGGTTGGTGTCGTCCATGCGGAGGTGGCATTCGCCGCCGAAGGCCTGCGCCATGCCGAAGTCTATGCAGATGGCCTTGGCGTGGCCGATGTGGAGGTAGCCGTTCGGCTCCGGGGGAAAGCGCGTTACCACGGCGCCGCCGTTAAGCCCACGGGCGACGTCGTTCTCGATGAATTGCCTGATGAAATGTCCGCGCGGCTCCGCGGCGCCTGCATTTTCGTTGTTGGCCATAGGTCCCTGCCATTTCGCTGTAAGATGAGATATTATACACTTGCGCGCGCCAAGCCGCAAGCGTTTTGCGGTGCCGTCCTTTGATCGGCATATTCAATCGCGCTGAAGTTTTGGTATAATTTTTCACAGCTTAGACTGCGCATGGCATGTATTCCCGCCATGCGACGCCTGGCCAGGGTTAAAGGTCCAGCATGCACAACTACTTCTATTTCTATTCGACGGTTTCATGCATCGCGCTGTGCGTCCACCTTATCATCAACTGGCACCAGCTGGCTGACTGGCGGGGCGCGTGGACGCGCGCCGGCGCACTTGAGTTCAGGCTCTTCGTCGCCTGCCTGTCGGTGTACTTCCTGGCGGATGTCCTGTGGGGCGTGTTCGCGGGATTGAAATTGCCGCGCGCCCTCTATTTCGACACGGTCGTGTTCTTCATCGCGATGGCCCTTTCCGTGCTGGCATGGACGCGCTTCGCGGTCACATACCTTGGACTGGGCGGTCGCCTGCGCGGATGCCTGCTGTGGTCGGGGCGCGGGCTGATGGCCTTCCTCGTCGGCGCGCTGCTCGCCAACGGCTTCACGGGCGCATTCTTTGCAATCGACCCGCAGTGCGTGTATTCCGCCGGCCCGCTGCGCCAGGTGGCCTTCTCGCTTCTTGCCGCGTTCAACGCCTTCGGCGCGGCGGTGACGTTCAACAAGCTGCTGCACACCCGGGGCGCGGCGCGCCGGCACAACAAGATGGTGTTCGCCTTTGGCGTCTCGATGACGGCGGCGATCCTTGTCCAGCTCTCCGACCCGCTGCTTCCGCTATATTCGATCGGGTGCCTTTTCGGATGCTGCTTCCTGCATGTGTTCGTCATCGAGGACGAACGCGACGAGATGCACCGGCAGGAACTGCTTGCGCGCGACTACGAGGCGCAGCTTCGGGCCGAACGCGAGTCAAACAAGGCGAAAAGCCTGTTCTTTTCGAGCGTGTCGCACGACATCCGCACCCCCCTCAACGCCATCATCGGCTTTTCGGAACTGCTTGAGCAGGGCGTCGCGGACGAGGACGCCCGCGCCCGCTACATATCCTCGATCCGCTCCAGCGGCAAGGTGCTCGCGCGCCTCGTGAACGACATCCTCGACCTTTCGAAGCTGGAAAGCGGCAAGCTGGAGGTCGTCGAGGAGCCAACCCACATACCGACGCTCGCCCGCGAGGTCATTGCGGCGTGCGAAGTCGCCCGTGCCCGCAAGTCGCTGACCCTCAAGACCGAAATCGGGGCGATGCCGTGGGTCAGCATCGATCCCCAGCGCGTCCGCCAGATTCTCTTCAACCTGCTCTCGAACGCCTACAAATACACCGACCACGGCACGATCAGCGTCCGCGTCCTCTGGCAGGACGGCACCCTGTCGCTCTCGGTCGCGGACACGGGCAAGGGCATTTCTGAGGAGGACATCACCCGCATTCTCCAGCCGTTCGTCCAGCTTGCGGACCGGAACCACCGCGACGGCACTGGCCTCGGCCTGCCAATCTGCCAGAGGCTCGCCGCGCTCATGGGCGGGGAGCTGGCGATTGCGTCCAAGGTTGGCGAAGGCTCGACCTTCACGGTCACGTTCCGGAACGTCCGGACAGTCGATCCGCCGGAGAGGCGCCAAGTGCAGGCCTCGAACCCGGGGCGTCTCACGTCGCGCGTCCTCGTGGTGGATGACTCGCACATCAACCGCGAGGTGCTCAGGGCCATGCTGTCGAAAATCGGCGTCGACAACGTCGCAATGGCGGAAAACGGGCGCAGGGCGCTGGAGGCTTTGGAGAACGGCCCGGACTTCGACATGGTGCTTTCCGACCTTTGGATGCCTGAGATGGATGGCTTTGATTTGATTCGCGCAATCCGCTCCAACGCAAGGTTGGCGCATCTGCCGGCCTACCTCATTACCGCCGATGTCGAAGCGCTCGGCAAGGCCGAATCGAATGGGGCCACCGGCATCCTCCTCAAGCCAATCACCCTGGACAAGCTCCAGGCTTTGTTCACGTAGGGCTCTGCCGCAAACCGGATGGCACCGACTATTCTCTATGTCAATTTCAGGCCCGACGCCGGGATCGACAAGCTTAGGCTTGCCGGTCTGCGGCGGTTCGCCGCCGGCCGCGCCTGGCGTGTGGAGACGCTCGACCATGCCGTCTGCTCCCCCGAATCACTGCGCGGGGCGCTGCGCCGGCTCCGCCCCGTCGGCTGCGCCGCTGAAGCCTGGGACCCGCACACCGCGCTCCGCCCTTCGCTTTTCGGGCACGTCCCGGTCGTGTATTTCAGCCTTCCGCCGAATCGCGCCGGATGGGGCCGCGCAAGCATGGTCGAGTGCGACAACGCCCTTGTGGCCCGGATGGCCTTCAAGGAGCTTTCCTCCACGAAGCCCTCGTCGTATGCCGTGCTTTCCTGCTGGAAATCCGAGCGCTGGGCCGTGGAGCGCATCGCGGCGTTCCGCGAATGCTGCCGCGAAGCCGGGGCGGACTGCCAGGTCGCCTACTTCGGCGCCGGAGGCTCCGCAATGTGCCCGGCGCGCGCCAGGGCGATGGTGCCCTGGGCCGCCTCCCTGCCGCGCCGCTGCGCCATCTTCGCGGTGAACGACTGCTGCGCCCACTGCGCGGCCAAGGCGCTCGCCGCCGCCGGGCGCCACAACCCGTGGACGGCCACGCTTGTAGGCGCCGACGGCGTGGAGCCTCCTCCCAAGGACAGAAGTCTCGCCGCGACCGTTTCAACGGTGCGGCTAGATTTCGAATTTGCAGGCTACCTCGCCGCGAAGATGCTGGGGAGCCTTTTTGCCACAAAGGACACAAAGAATCGCAAAGGCTTTGTGAACTCTGTGTCCTTTGTGGCCAAAAAACAGGTTGACTCTTTCACCTTTCCGCCGCTGCTGGTCGACCGGCACAAATCGACGCGCGGCTACGGACGGCGCGACCCGCGCATCCTTGAGGCGATGGAGACCATCCGGCGCGAGGCGTGCGACGGCCTGACCGCGGCGGCGCTGGCCGCGCGCTACGAGGGGTCCCGCCGCCTTTTCGAGATCCGCTTCCGCGAGGCCGCCGGCCACTCCATCCTTGACGAAATCCTGAACGTCCGCATGGCGCGCGCCGTGGACCTGCTCGCCAACACCGAAATGCGGATCGACGCGATCGCCAACTTTTGCGGGTTCAACGCCGAACTCGCCTTCTGGAAGGCGTTTCGAAAGCGCATGGGCGTCTCGCCTCTGGAATTCCGCAAGACGCGACGCTAAAAACTTTTTCGCAAAAGTAAGTCTCCGGTGTCGGGAAGATGATATTGTTGTTGGCGAATGGCAGGGCCGTGCCCCGCCGGCCTTAGTCAACACGTCATCCAACGAATACCATGAAAACAGCATTTCTGCCTCTCGCGTTACTTCCTGCGGCCATAGTTTCCGCAGATATCCAGCGCATGGACTCGACCGAGTTTGAATACAAATATGAGATGGACGCAAAGCCGACAGAGCAAGACCTCGACGGCTCCGGCGCCTACGATTTTACCGGCGACACCGATCCTTCATGGCTCTCGCTCACCAACGGCGCCATGGCCATGAACATGGCGGCCGGCGGGAAGTTTCTGATAAGTTCCGCCGCCAGGGGCACCGTCGGCGACGCATGGATTGACATGGGCGCCACTTCGGCGACGGGCGGCTCCGGCTACACGATTGAAACCCTCCTCAAGGTCGACAGCCAGGAGTCCGGCGCCACCTACGCCCTCAACCTCCAGGCATCGACGGGAGATTCGTACCTGAATGCCTTCCTCAACTTTACGACATCGGGAATCTACTGGGGCGGAACGCATCTGGCCGACCTTGACACGACCGCCTGGCACACCTACCGCGTCGTCCGCGAGGGAAGTGGCGAGGTGAACAAGTTCTCCGTCTATGTCGACGGCCTCCTCGTCAGTGACGGGATGGGCAACGGTTTCAACTTTGATGGCCTGAATCGCGTGATCCTCGGCTCTCCCGGCTCATCCCACAAGGGCAAGGCCACGGTGGCCTACCTGCGCTTCACTAAGGGCGCATACGCGCCGCCGGCCGCCCCGTCCGGCAAGGCCGCCAGGAAATGGTCGGGCGAGTTCCCCGTCCAGTACGAGATGACCGCGAACGACGAGCGCTTCGCCGGCCCGACTGCCGGCGGGTCGGACTGGTCCGGAGACGTCGGCACGGGAGCGTCGGTTACGCAGAACGGCCTCCTCTCCACGACGGCGGAGGGGGCAATGGCCTATTGGAGGGCGAACGATTCGGTCTGGAGCGCCAATGTCGGGCCGGACACCGCATACACGGTTGAGTTCCGCCTGAAGGTCAACCGCCGCTGGTCTGGGACGCAGTCCGGCCGCGACCTTGCATTCCAGTTCTGGGTGGGAAATCCTCGCAATGCGGCAATTGTCTACGTTGGCGCAACCCACGTCTATTGGGAGCGTGCCGGGATTAGCACGATCGCCAGCCTCTCCGATTCGATCAACGTCGGCGAATGGCACACCTACCGCATTGAATACAGCGGCGCCTCGCAGAGCAGCCAGCCATACATCTACACCATCTGGCTGGACGATGCCGTCATCGCAACGGCGCCTGCCCCTTCGGTGCAGTATTTTACCGAAGCTAGCGGCGGTAACAATTTCCTGCGCTTCGGCGTCGCGAGTCCCCTCACGATGGGCGGCTCGTTCGACGTCGATTACGTCCGCTGGACGACCGACGGAGCCTGGGACTACAAGGCCCCGCCCGAGGCGTTCGTGATAACGATCCGGTAATGAAATCGATTGCTGTCGATGGCTTTCGAACGTCGTCGAACGTCGTCGAATGCCGTCGAATGCTGTCGATTGCTGTCGAAAAAAATGACCCTCCCCTGCGCCTCTGCGTTAAAAAAACATCGCGTCCTTTGTGCGGGCATCGCCCTCTGCGCCATTTGCGCTGAGATGTCGCTTGCCTCGCCCTCCCCGCAGGTCGTCCTGGAGCTTCCGCCCGGCCCCGGCAATCCGCGCAACAGCGAGGGCACCTTCGCGACGCTGCGCGACGGCCGCGTCATGTACGCCTACACGCGCTTCACTGGCGACCTGCGCGACGGCATCCCCGACTCCGGCGCGGCGGAGATCGTCGCCCGCTTCTCCGCCAACGGCGGCCTGACCTGGACGGCGGACGACGCGCCGGTCGTCGCCAACGAGGGCGCGTTCAACGTCTGCTGCCCGAGCCTCCTGCGCCTCCAAAGCGGCGAACTCGCCCTCTTCTACCTGCGCAAGAACAGCCAGCGCGACTGCATCCCCCTGATGCGCCGCTCCTTCGACGAAGGCGCGACGTGGAGCGAGCCGACGGCGTGCATCGCGGACGAACCGGGATACTACGTGCTAAACAACGACCGCGTGATCCAGCTCCGCGGCGGACGCCTCCTCTTCGCCGTTTCGCGCATCGGCGCGCCGGACGGCTCCTGGGACGAGAAGGGCACGGTGATGTCGTATTTCTCGGACGACAACGGCGCGACGTGGCGGCGTGGCGGGGTCGTGACGGCGGTCATCCCTTCCGTGACATGCGACGACGAGGGCGTCGTCGCCACATCCGCAGACAATCCAGCTCGCGTCACGTTACAGGAGCCTGGCGTCGTGGAACTCCGCGACGGACGCGTCCTCCTCTGGATCCGCACCGACGCCGGATGCCAGTATTTCTGCCATTCGTCCGACCGGGGCGAATCGTGGACCTTGCCGCGGCCCTCGCCGCTCGTGTCGCCGCTCTCGCCCGCCAGCATCAGGCGCCTGCCGACGGGCGAGCTTCTCGCGCTCTGGAACGACCATGCCGCGCGCCCCGACATGAAGGCGCGCGGCTCGGCGTGGGCGCATGGCGCCCGCACCCCGCTCGCCGCCGCCGTCTCGCGCGACGAGGGCGAGACCTGGAGCGCCCCGTGGCTGCTCGAAGACGACCCCGACGGCTGGTTCTGCTACACGGCGATCCATCCGCTCGCCGACGGCACCGTCCTTCTCTCCTACTGCGCTTTCAAGGAACTCGCCCATTCCCGCATCGTCAAGGTGCCGATCCCATGGCTGTACGGCAACGGAAAATGAAGCCATATCAATAGAGGTTGACATCAGGTAGAACTAGTAGTACAATTCTTACTTGTCTTACACAACAAGGAGTAACATGTTCGCCATCGAAACCGCAAAGCTGTCCTCAAAGGGGCAAATGGTCATTCCCGATTCTTTCCGCAAGCGCTATGGCTGGATGCCAGGCACCACTCTCATGCTCATTGGCACAGGTGATTCGCTGGTCGTTCAGTCGCTTCCTAAGCCGGAAGAATCGGTCGTGGAAAAGTCTGTCGCGGAATCCCATCGCATCGCCGAAACGGTGTCTGAACGCATGGCTGCGGCAAGGAGCAGACTGGCCGCCTTGAGAAAACTCAGGATTTCACTCCCCGTCGGCATCGAGAACAGCGATGCGCGAATGAAGGCCATTTTGGAGAAGCACGGATGAAAGCTCTGTTTGACACAAACGTGGCTTTTGACATTGTCGGGGAGCGAGAACCATTCGTGAAGGCCTCGGAGGAGGCATACTTCCATGCCATCGAGACCGATGACAAGCCCTTTCTGCCGGCCCACGCATACGCGACGCTCTTCTACCTTCTTGGGGCAGCCGCGACCCGGAAAAAACGGCAGGCGGCAATGGACTGGGTTTTCGACTCGTTTTTTGTCGCGGCCATCGGCGAAACCGAAATCGCGGCGGCTCGGTCGTATGGCATGCCGGACTTTGAGGACGCGATGGTGGCCGCGGCCGCCGTTTCCGCCGGGTGCGATGTCATCGTCACCCGCAACGCCGGCCATTTCACCGGTTCTCCAGTCCCGGCTGTGTCCCCGGAAGAGTTTGTCGCAGAGAGGTAACCAACCATGAACGCAAAACCGAAGATCGCGCTCCAACTCTACTCCATCCACAACTACACCGATTCCGCCGGGCTGGCCAGGACTCTCGCCGATGCGGCGAAGATCGGCTACCGGGGCGTGGAGTTCGCCGGCTACAGGGGGCACTCCGCCGCCGAGATCCGCACGATGCTTGCGGACAACGGGCTCGTCGCGTGCGGCACCCACGTCGGCCGCGCCGCGCTTGCCGGCGACGAACTCGCCAAGTCGTGCGAATTCTGCCGCGAATGCGGCTTCGACCTCCTCGTGTGCCCCGGCGGCGGCAACCTGCCCGGCGACGACTGGACCGGCTCCTTCGACGACTGGATGAAGTTCGTCACGGACTTCTACGCCAAGGCCGCCGAACGCGCCGCCGCCTTCGGTTGCCGCGTGGGACTGCACAACCACGCCTGGGAGTTCGAGCGCAGGCTTTCCGACGGCACGTCCTACTGGGACTACTTCTTCTCCAACACGCCGCCGAACGTCTGCATGGAGCAGGACGTCGGCTGGACGACCTTTGCCGGATTCGACCCATGCGAGCAGTTCGCGAAGTATCCCGGCCGCTCCCCGACGCTCCATGCCAAGGAGAACGGGATGGACGAACCGGGCTTCGACGGCATCCTGGGCCGTCCCGCGCCGGGAAGGCGGGGCGTTGACTGGAGGAAGCTGATCCCGGTCGCGGCGGAGGACGGCGTGGAGTGGTTCGTCGTCGAATGCGAACGCCATTTCGATTCGCTCGATGCCGTCGCGCCGTCGTTCGCATTCCTATCGGAGATGTTGGGCCGATGAAGCGTCCCGCCGCCGTCCTCGCCGCCGCATTCGCCTTCCTGCTGGCAGGCGCGGTTCCGTGTTCCGCCGCATACGTGCGCGGGGAACTGGTCTGGAAGTGCGACTTCACGCCGGAAGAGGCCGCGATCTGCGAAGTGGCCGGTCTCCGTTTCGACGGGGCCGGTCGCGGCGCGGAATACGACGCGCGCGGCGGCGCGGCGGGCGACGGCGCCCTGCGCTTCCGCTCCCCGGCGCAGGACTACGAAATCAAGGTCTCCGTCCAGCCCGGCGCGCCGCTCGCGGGAACGCTTCTCGTCGAGGCCGACGTGCGCGGCATCGGCATCGGCGACGGCGTCCGCCCGTGGAACGGCGCCAAGGTGATGATGCCCTTCACTCCGCCCGGCGGGGAGACGCAATATCCGCAGACGCCGAACGAGAACGGTTCCTTCGACTGGAAGACGTGGTCCATGGTGCGGGATTTCGGGCAGCCCGCCAAGGGGCCGTCCATTGTGCTGGGGCTGGAGTTCGCCGCAGGCGAGTTCGAGGTCGATGCCGTGCGCATCTACCGCGTGAGGGAAATCCCAGACGCCGAGGTCGTGCCGCCCGCCGTCAACGAGGTGGCCGCGCGGATTCCGCGCGGCCCTTACGCGCGCGGCGGCGCAAACCCCGCCGCGCACCGCGGAACGATGGTCGGCTACCGCATGGAGGAGGACGACGTCGCCACGCTCGCCTCGTGGGGCGCCAACCTGATCCGCCTCCAAATCGGCGGCCCGGCGATGGTCGAAGCCGCCACGACCGATGCCTGGTTCGTGGCGCTTTCGAACCGGCTCGACTGGTGCGGCGGCGTCATGGACCGCTGCGCGCGGCATGGCATCAAGGTCGTCCTCGACCTCCACGTCGGCCCCGGATGCGCCGTCTCCAAGAACGCCGCCAACCTGCTTCCGAAGGACTACCTCGGCCACGCCTACGACCCCGCCGACCTCGTGCGCGCCTGGCGCATCATCGCCTCGCGCTTCCGCGACCATCCGGCCACCTACGGCTACGACCTCCTCAACGAGCCGTCGGTGGATCCGGAGACGTGGCGGAGCATCTGCCGCAAGGTGATCGCCGCCATCCGGGAGATCGACCCCGCGACCCCGTGCGTCGTGCAGATCCCCAGCGTCACGGACAAGGCGCGCTACCGCCTCGACGAGCCGAACATCATCTACTCCCCGCACTTCTATTCGCCAAATGAACTCACGCATTGCGGCGTGGGCGGCGCGAACACCATCCGCTGGAGCTACCCCGGCTACATCAACGGCGTGTGGTGGGACAAGGAGCAGCTTCGCGTCGCGCTGAAGCCGTGGATCGAGTTCCAGCGCGCCCATCCCGACGCGCCGATCCTCGTAGGCGAGTTCAGCTGCATCCTGTGGTCGAAGGGCGCGGACCGGTGGATTCGCGACTGCATCGAACTATTCGAGGAATACGGCTGGAGCTGGTGCTACCACGCCTACCGCGAATGGCCGGCCTGGGACGTGGAGTACACCAACATGCCAGACTGGGAAACCGGCGAGTGGATCAAAGCCGAGTCCGACACCGCCCGCAAGCGCGAACTCCTGATGGGGCTGTCGCGGAATCTCCAGCCATGAATACCATTTTTCTCCCCTCCGGCCGCATGGCTGTAGGCGCGAACTACTGGGCGAGCCACGCCGCCACGCGGATGTGGCGCGACTGGGACCCCGCCGCGGTCGAGGCGGACCTGCGCGTCCTCGCGGACGCCGGGATCACGCTTCTGCGCGTTTTCCCGAACTGGGCGGACTTCCAGCCCATCCACGCCTGCTTCTACTCCGGCGACAACTGCCGCAAGGTCGCCGAGACGCGGATGTTCGACACCGAGGAGCCGCTGCCCGGCACTCCCTGCGGCCGTGCCGGCGTGGACGAACGCATGGTGGAGCGCTTCGAAGAGTTCTGCGACATGGCGGAGGCCCGTGGCTTCCGCCTGATCGTGCCGCTCCTCACGGGCCAGATGACCTTCCGCAACTTCATCCCGCCCGCGCTCGCGAACCGCGACCTCTTTTCCGACCCCTACGCGCTCCAATGGGAAGGCCGCTTCGTCGAATGCCTCGTCACCAGGCTCAAGGCGAAGAAGGCGATCGTCGCATGGGAAAGCGGCAACGAGTCGTGCGTCCTCGGCGAAAACGGCGGCCCCGCGACTTCCGAGTTCTGGCTCCGCTACATCCACCAGACGATCCGCTGCGCCGATCCGTCGCGCCCGGTTGTCGGGGTCGACGGCCTCAGCGTTCCCGAGGAATCCGACTGGCCCTCGTCCATGAACGGACGGCTCTCGGACTTCGTGGCGACGCACCCCTACGGCTTCTGGGGCGACGTCTACAACGACGACTTCCTCTCCGTGCGGTCGCTCACCTTCGCCGCCGCGCAGACGCTCGCGCTGGAGGAGATCGCCGGCAAGCCCGCCTTCGTCGAGGAGCACGGCGCGAGACGTCAGGAGCAGACGAGCCGCGAGGGCGTCGCGCTCTACATGCGCGCGATGCTCTGGAACCTTTGGGCCGGCGACTGCAGGGCCATGCTCTGGTGGTGCGCCTTCGACCAAACCGGCCAGGCCTTCGCCCCCTACAACTGGCGCCAGCCGTGCGTCGAGCTGGGCCTCTTCCGGCGCGACCGCGCGCCCTATCCCGCCGTCGAGACGCTCCGGCGCTTCGCGGCCATGCAGGCGGCGCTTCCCTTCGGGGCCCTGCCCAAGGCGCTGCCCGACGCCGTTGTGGTCTCGGCCGACAACGACGTCATTCATTCGTCCTACGTCCTCGCACGGCAGGCTGGCATCTTCCCCGCCTTTGCGAGCCCCGAGAAGCCGTTGCCCAGCGCCGTATGCTACTTCCTGCCCGATGCCGCCGGTCGCGCATACCTGACGCTGGAGCGCTGGGAGGAACTCAAAGCCCGTGTCCGCGCCGGTGCGACCCTCTACCTCTCATGGAACGACACCTTCCTCGACTCTCTGGAGGACGTCGCCGGCATTGAGGTCGCTTTCCGCGAAAAGCGCGGCGGGACGGATCTCTGCGACTTCGGGGACTTCAAGGTCGAAATCCCCTATGCCGTCAAGCGCCGCTTCCGCGCGCTCACGGCAGAAACGCTCGCCGTCAACCAGGACGGCGAAGGCGTCCTTTTCCGGAACCGGTTCGGAAAGGGCGCCGTGTTCGCCTGCATCCACAACTTCGAGAAAACCTTCTACCAAGGCGCGGGCCGCTACGAAAGCGACGCATGGAAAATCTGGGCAAAAGTCTGCCCGGTTTCCCGTCTCGTCGAGACAGGCAACAAGAACGTCTTCGTTTCCGGGCATTTCTTCGACGAGCGACATTGCGGCGTTATCGTGGTGAACAACGGCGCGGACGCCTATGCCGGCAAGCCATCCATCCGATCCGGCTGGCGCGTCGCCTCCGCCCTGGCCGACGCGCCCGACGCGGCGAAATGGGAAGACGGGACGCTGACGCTCGCCCCCTGCGCGGGAATCGTTCTTCTAGCCGGAAAATTGTAGCAATTCTGAAATCTGTGATGCGTTTGTTAAGTGCTTGCAAAGGGAGACACCCTTCTATAATTACAATGATGATTGTAGTGTTGGCCAGAATAATGTCATGTCATGTCAGCATGGCAGGTGGGTGGGACGCGCTGTCGCGTCCCCTCCCATGAAGACACGGTCATTAGCAGTGGACATCACAATAAGGGCGCCGCCATTTTGCCGATTTTTTGATATGCGCCATTTCGCCGCGATTTGCGGGCATTGCGGGAAGGTTGTCCCGCCGCGCGATGGGGCGGTCTGCGATTTTGGTATAATCAATAGCATGAAACAAAATAAGCACTCCGCCAATAGCAACGCCATGAGGGCTGCTGTGCGCCTTGCCGGCGTGGTCGCCTTCGCCATTGCCATGCTCCCAGCCGGCCTGCTCGCCTTCGAGCGGCAGCAACTTTGGCCCGCTGGCGCAATGCCAGACCCGCAGCCCCATCAGATCGCCGCAATGACCGACGAGTCCGGCGCGCCCGGATTCGACCGCTCCGCCCATTCCTCGCCATATCTCGAATGGTACGATCCGCCAGCCCCCGAAGCCGCCAACGGCACCTGCGCAATCCTTATCTCCGGCGGCGCATACCAGAACTGCTGCGACGTGGGGCTTGTCCGCAAGTGGCGCGAACGGCTGACTGAACTCGGCTGCCAGTGCGTCGCCCTCGTGTACCGCACCCCGCGCCCGAAGGGCCTTCCAATCCACCAGAGCGCCTGGGAGGATGGCCAGCGCGCCGTGCGCCTGGTTCGCTCGCAGGCCGCCGCCCGGGGCTTCGACCCCGAGCGCATCGTTACCTTCTCGATGTCGGCGGGGTCCCACCTGGCCACGCTGCTCGCCACAAGCGCCCTCACCCCGGCCTACGCGCCGGTGGACGACCTGGACTCCACCCCGTGCCACGTCAACGCCGCCGTCGCATTCGCCGTAGCCTACGGGCTCTCCGACGGCGCCGGCAAGCCGAACAGCAGGGAAGGGGACGGCCCCGACATCCATCTCGACCCCGCCTTCGCTTTCGACGGCAAGACCGCCCCCATGTGCCTCCTGCATGGCGGCGCGGACATTTACTCGCCCCTCGCCTCCACCCGCATCTACAGGCGCCTCCGGGAGCATGGCGTCCCGGCCGAAGTCCATATCGTCCCCGACAAGGGCCATGGCGCGCATGGCCTTGAGCGCGCCGTCGAGTTCCTGCGGCAGATGGACCTCCTCGCCCCGCTTGGGCCAGCCGTCCAGCTGAACGACCGCTATGCGGACGATTCCGCCCGCGCGGCCTTCGAAAGCCAGGCGGTGTGGCCCGAGGGCCGCATGCCGGATGTCCAGACCAACCAGTGCGAGCCGCTCATTGAATGGCACATCCCCACGAACCTTACCACCCGCGCCATCCAGGTAATATGGTCTGGCGGGTCGTACATGGGCAACGGCACGGGCGGCTTCGAGGTCGCGCCCGCCCGCCGCTTCCTCAACGAACACGGCATGGCCGTCGTGACCGTCCGCTACCGCACGCCGCGTCCCGCCGCGCCGCTCGCGAAGCACGTGACCGCATGGCAGGATGTCCAGAGGGCGATGCGCATTGTCCGCTCGCAGGCCGCCGGACGCGGGCTCGATCCCAACCGCATCGGCATCATGGGCTCATCTGCGGGAGGCCATCTGGCCCTCCTCGCGGCCTCCAGCTCGCGCCACCGCGCCTACTGGCCAATTGACAATCTCGACAAGTCCGTCCCATGCGCCGCGCAGTGGGCCGTCTGCATATACCCCGCCTACTCCCTCACGGATGGGCTTGACAAACACAACGACGGGGGCGGGAACTCCCCTGACGCCCGCCTCGCCCCGGAATTCTCCTTCGACCCCGACACCCCGCCGATGCTCTTCGTGCATGGCGACGCCGACGGCTGGGCGGCCATGAACTCCGTCGTGGCCTGGGAGCAGCTGCGCCGCATGGGGATACAGGGCGAACTCCATACTCTTGCGAAGCGCGGCCACTGCTTCCAGCGCTCCGCATCGCCGGGAACTGGCAGCTACACCTACCTCGAAAGGATTTGGGAGTTCCTTTCCGCCAAGGGCTTCCTCAAGGACTAGTCCCGTGAGGGTGGATCCAGGGCGATGCCGGCCGAGCGCATACTCGTATTCAATTCCGTCGACGCCTTCAGCGAAAACGCCAACCGGGCGGGGAACGGCATCATGCGCTACGCCCGAAGCCGCGGCTGGGAGGTGCTTTCCGTCCAGCCCAGCGCGCCATGGCGCGAGTCAGTCCGTTCAGCCCTCGCCCGCCTGCGGCCCGTCGGGTGCATCGTTTTCGACAACCTGGGCGGCAGCACGCTCCCGCCCCATCTCTTTGGCTCCATTCCAACCGTCTACCTCGACACACTTGAAAATGGGCGCAGCGGCCGCAAGGTCTCCGTCTACTGCGACAACGCCGCAGTGGCCCGCGCCGCATTCCGCGAACTCTCGGCAAGCCTGCCGCCATGCTACGCGGTCGTCCCAAGCGTGTCCCTGCGCCCGTGGAACGCCTCGCGCATCCGCGTGTTCCGCTCGCTTTGCGCGGAATCCGGAGTCCAGTGCCGCGTGTTCCACGGCCGGCGCGGCGAGGCGAGGGCGTCGCGCCTCGCCCGGCTCGCCCCCTTCGTCGCCTCGCTGCCGCAGCACAGCGCCATATTCGCCGCCAACGACAATACCGCCTGCGACGTCGCGGGCGTCGCCTCGGCGGTCGGCCGCGCCATTCCGCGCGAACTGACGCTCATCGGCGTCGACGGCGGGGATACCGCGTCCGATGGCGGCGACATTTCGCGCATCTCCTCCGTGAAGCTTGACATTGAGCAGGCGGGGTTCATGGCCGCCAAGGCGCTGGCCTCGTTCGGGTGCGGCAGCCCGTCGTCGGCAAGCTTCGGTCCGCTGCTTGTGCTCCGCCGCGAATCCACGCGGGGGTTCGGGCGCCGCGAACCCTTCGTCCTCGCCGCGGTGGAGATAATCCGCCGCGAGGCCTGCAACGGCCTTACCGCCCGCGAGCTGGCCGCCCGCTTCCCCGTTTCGCGCAATCTCTTCGAACGCCGCTTCCGCGAGGCGATGGGCCATTCCGTCCTCGACGAGATACTCCACGTCCGCCTTGAGCAGGTGCAGGCGCTGCTTGCGCGGCGGGACATGGCAATCGGGGCGATAGCCGGCCTTTGCGGCTTCAATTGCGAATATGCGCTTCGCAAGTTGTTCCAGGCGCGGTTCGGCATGTCCATGCAGGAGTGGCGGAGGATTCGGGCCTTTTAAAAAAACTTTCACAAAAAGTTGCGCTCGGCCTTGTCGCAAATGGTATAATTGGCGTCATCCACACAGGAGAACACGTATGAACTACGCCAAAGAATCATTCGCTCCTGCGCGCCGCATGGCGCGCCTCACCGCAATCGCGCTGGCCGCATCCGCTGTCATGTCCCCCGCCGCGCTGGCCGATCCCGGCTACATCGAGTCCGACGGCTCCCAGTTCATCAACACCGGCTACTACGTGAACCCGTCGTCGAAGGTGGAGCTCGACTTCGTCTTCGTTGATTTCGAAAACACGTCGGCATACGTCCAGACGCGCCTCATGGACAACCACCCGACCATCTCGTTCCCGAACCTCGCCTGCACCGTCTACGTCGCCGGCCAAGTAGACAATGGAAACTACACGCTTGCCATTTCCACGGGCGACCGCAATGTCGAAGGTTCCGATAAGGCCAGCCACCAACTTTCCGGCAACTGGACCACGTCCTCCGGCTACCCCAATCCCGACGGCCGCCAGAAATACTGCGATTCGACCGTCCGCACCGTCTCCATCGACGAGACGACGCGCTACATGCGCATTTTCGAAAACGGCGAGGAAGTCTGGTATCTCTCCAATGGCGGCACCTACAATGCGACCTACACCGCCAAGCGCCCGCTCATCCTCCTCGGCCGCCCGACCAACGACGCCGGCACGGCGGCGGACTACCGCGCCAGGGCCCGCATTTACGGCTTCCGCATCTACGAGGACGGCGAACTGCTGCACGACTACGTTCCCGCGCTCAAGGGCGGCGAGGCCGGCCTCTACGACACGAAGGACGGAGGTTTCCTCCCCAGCGCCAGGGCCGAAGGCAACGCCCTCGCCCACGGCGGCGACATCCGCATCATCCCCGACGACGGCTACGTCTCCACGTTCGGAAACAATTCGAGTGCCGGCATCGGCGAACTGTATTTCGACACCAAATATCCGGTGACGAAAAACACCCGCGCGGAACTGGACTACGCCCTGGCGATGGATTATCCCACGTCCGGATACGACGGCAACCACAATTGGTATCTTTTCGCCGGCAGCGGATCGTCTGGATATACGCGTTTCAATGCGTATTTCAACAAGGTGGCATCCGCATCGTTCGGCATTTGCGGAGGCGGAATCCACTGGAAGAATCCCACCCCGTCCATTCCGGCGCCCACAAATCAGGTCAACGTCCGGCATGTCGCATTCGTGGACAACTACAAGGGCGTTGCCGGGATGCTGACGGATGGCTTGACGAATTCCACCTACGCCACCACCGCACAAGCCGATCTGAATTTCTAGGCCAATACGCTCAAAATCGCAAAGTCGAGCAAGAGCAACGAATCCGGATACGCCCCGCTCAAGATATACGGCTTCAAGATCTACGAGGAAGACGCTCTCGTCAGCTCCTACAAGCCATACGTGCAAAACGGCATTCCCGGCCTTCTCGACACCTTCGGCGACGGAGGGTTTATCTCATGCGCCATCGCGACCAATGCGCAAAAGGTGGCCTGCGGAGGGTTGATCGATTCCGACTCGTTCTCCCGCGAGTCCTATGTGGAGACCGACGGCACCCAATACATCGACCTTGGCTACTACGCGCAGTCCGACACTCGCTTTGAGCTGGACTGCGCCGTCGTTAAGCCGGACTCGACAAACGACCTGTACATCTTCGGGACGCACGGCGGCTACAAGGCGGGCAACTTTCCCTTCTCGATGTTTGTCATCAAGAACAGCAAAGGCCTCGGCTGGAACTGCGAAGCAAACAAATCCAGCTACTTGGCGCTCACTTCAACCCGGATTACCGCCGAACGCCAGAAGTTCGTCCTCGACGCATACGGCAACAAAGTCTCCGTCCTGGCGGCCGACGGCACGACGCTCCACACGGGGACGATTGGCACGGACCATGCGAACGCGAAGTCTCCGTATGAAATAGCCATCGGCTCCAGCCGTGGTAAGAACGGCGTACCGACAGATCCAATCAAGTTGAAAATCTACACCGCCCGCATCTACGAGAGCGGAACCCTCATCCACGAATTCGTCCCGTATGTCCAGAACGGCGTCGCAGGCCTCTGGGACACCGTTGACAAGGTTTTCAAGACCGCGGCCAACAGCGGGGCGAACCCGCTTGCCCTCTCCGGCATGGGCGTCGATGGCGCCGAGAAGTGGGTGAAGGTCCTGCCCGCGACGGCGCAGGTATCGCAAACTTCGCCGAAGACGCTCACGGCCGCGGCGGCCGGCGCCAAGTCCTACAAGTGGACGCTCAATGGCGAGGAGATTGCAGGCGCGACGGGCGAGACCGTCACCGCAGAGTGGCGCCAGGGTGGCTACGATAGGCCCGATGTCTACGCCTGCACCGCGATCTACGACGTGTTCGGCGTCGAGACCGAGGGCGAGCCCGTGACGTGCGAGGTTTCGCGCATCGCGCCGGCGTTCATCATGGTGGTGCGGTAGCGGAGGCGGGGGCCGCAGACGCGGCCCCCGTGCAAGACCGGAGGTCCTTTGCTATAATTAGTGCATGGGAAGGTTGCCCGGATTTGACTATTCACGGCCGTTTTTCTACATGGTCACAATAAAGCGCCTGCCATCCGCTGCCTTGCGGGCTGGCGCGGCCCGGGTCTTGCAGGGTGCCGCGTCTGCGGCGCCCCCCGGAGGCGGGGTCTTGCAGGGTGCCGCGTCTGAGGCGACACTGCCCCCGTTCTCGGCGGTCGCCGTCGACACGGGCGCGGTGATAGGCAATGCCGTGACAATTGCTTTTGAGCGGGAAATCGCCGCTTGGGCCGGCTTTTGGCGCTGCTTGGAGAGCGCCACGCCGCATGTGGTCATGCCGGACCATCTGCACTTGCTGGTGAAGCTGGCAACGCCCGGGCCGCAGACGCGGCCCGGTGCAAAACCCCTGACGCTTCCCGTCCTTGTCGGAGACCTCAAGAAGCGTCTCCGCCGAGTTTACTGGCAGGTCTTGCAGGGTGCCGCGTCTGCGGCGCCCCCCAGAGGCGGGGTCTTGCAGGGTGCCGCGTCTGCGGCGCCGTGGCCGGAGCTTTTCGCGGAGGGGTTCCACGATTGGATCGTCAAGCGCGAGGGGCAACTTGCCGCCTTTCGCGCGTACATCCGCGACAACGGGCCGCGCGCGGCGTTGCGCTCCCGCAACCGGCAGTATTTTACAAAGGCGCGCAAGATCGCCTTCCAGGGGGCACACTACTGGGCATACGGCAACGAGGCGCTGCTGGCGCTGCCCTTCCTCGTAGCCATCAAGGGGCATAGGCGGGCTCCGGCGGCGGCCATGCAAGGCCCCCACGCCACCGCCGAAACGCTCCTGGCGGCGGCCGGGAGGATCGGCCCCGGCGGAGCCGGGGTTTCGACCTTCCTCTCGCCTCTTGAAAAGGACGCCGCAAATGCCATAATCCGCGCCGGAGGCTCGCTGGTGGTGCTGTCGATGACGGGCTTCGGCGAGCGGTGGCATCCTTCCGCGAGGCAGGAGAAGCTGTGCGCGGAAGGCCGGATGCTGTATCTCTGCCCATGGGAGCCGCAGGAGTCGCGGCTCGACAAGGCAACCATGTACAAACGCGCCCACTACCTTGTGGACTGGGCGCTCGAACATACGCAGGAAAGGCTTGAAGCATGGCCGATTTGATGAACTTCCGGGCCGCGGACGCGGCCCGGTGCAAGACCAGCACTGCCGCAGACGCGGCCCGGTGCAGGACCCGCGCTGCCGCCTTGGCGGCGCTGTGCGCCTTGGGCGTACAATGCGCCGCCGCCATGGCGCCGCTTTTCGATCTTGACCCATATTCCTTCCGCGCCGAGGAGGGCGGCGTGTACCGGGCCTGCGGGGCGGCGTATTGCGCGGCGACGAACTGGCCGGTCGGCCCGGCGCTTTCGGTGCGGGCGCGGATACGGCCAGAGCGCAAGGAGGAGGACGAAACCGCCACGCTCGGCATCGCCTCATACGAATCGCCGGAAAACTACTGGCAACTCGCCATCGTGAAGCCCCATGACAAGGGAAAAAGCGCCGGGAGACGCAATTTCGAGCTCAAGGCGATGGTCGCGAGCGTCTGGGGCGGCGAAAAGGAGGCGGCGCGCAGAATCGAGAAAAAACAGTCCGCGCAGTGGGAATACGGGCGCGAGTACGCGCTTGCGCTCGACGTCCGCCCGGATCGCGTCGAGGGCACGGTCACCGACGCCGAGACCGGGAAGGTCGTATTCCGTGCGGCATACGAACCGGCCGAGGGCGCGGCGCCTTTCCGCGCCGCCCGTCCGGCGCTCGTGGCCGGCGGATGGCTGCGCGGCGCCTTTTCCGAAGTCTCGGCCTCGCATCCTGATGCGCAGGCTCTGCCCTGCGCGGCGGCAGGGCCTGCGGAAACGCCGCCATACCGCCCATCCGGCCCCGACACCGGCCTGCGCGGCACGGCGACGGGATTCTTCCACATCGAGACGATCGACGGGAGGGACTGGCCGATCGACCCGACCGGCCGCGCGGTAATCCTCGCCGGCGCCCAGCACATCAAGCCGTGGGGCGTCTTTTCCGACGCCGCAGGCTATTCCCCATACGGGCGGTTCGTGGCGACGAACTACCCCTCGGTCGATGCGTGGGCGGAGGAAACGCTGGCGCGCCTCGACGACTGGGGCTTCACGATGCTCGGCAACGCCTGCGCGCTCGGCGTCCTCGCCCGCAAGACGTTTCCCCATGTCCGCAACATCCAGCTCGGGCAGCGCGTTTCGCGCGGCGATCCGGAGTGGTTCGTCCGCGAGTGGCAGTTCCGCCCGTGCACGGCGCTCCCGAACGTATTCCACCCCGATTTCGAGGCGGCGTGCGAATGGCGCGCCCGCGAGCAGTGCGCCCCCTACAAGGACGACCCGTGGCTGATCGGCTGGTTCATCGACAACGAGCTGGCGTGGTGGGGCACCAGCAAGCGCATTGAGTCGACTGGTGTCTACGCCCTTGTCTCCAAACTCCCCAAGACGCACTCCGCGCGCAAGGTGCTGGACGATTTCCTCGCCGAGCGCGGCCTCGCCGTCGGCCCCGATGTCCCGCGACAGGCCAAAGTCGACTTCCTGCGCCTCTACGCCCGCACCTACTACGAGAAGACCACGGCCGCCATCCGCAAGGCGGATCCAAACCACATGGTCCTCGGCAGCCGCTACGCGGGTCTGAACGGCGCGGCCCCCGTCGTCTGGGAGGAGGCCGGCAGGTTCTGCGACATCGTCACCTTCAACTGCTACCCGTGGGCCGACCTCGACCGCGGGATCGTCCTCGACGCCGAGGGGGGCGTCCCCATGACCGAGCGCCTGCGCGAATACCACGGCTACGCGAAGGCCCCGCTCATGGTCACCGAGTGGAGCTTTCCGGCGCTCGACCACGGCCACCCGTGCCTTGTGGGGGCCGGGCAGCGCTTCCGCACACAGGCCGAGCGCGTCGAGGCGACGATGCTCTTCGCGAAGACACTCCTCGCCGACCCGCATGTGGCTGGCTACGACTACTTCAAATGGAACGACCAGCCGAAGACCGGCTCCTCCCGCTTCTCCCCCGAGGACTGCAACTACGGCCTCGTGAACGACAACGGCGTCCCCTACGAAGGCATCACGCAGGCCTTCAAGGAACTCCACGGGAACCTCGTGCGCTGGCGCAGCGCGCCGCCGCCCGAGGAGCGCCCGGCCGCCAAAAACGCACCCTCCCGCACCGAGCGCGCCCGCTTTTTCGCTTCCGGTTGTGACGCCGCCGCCACACCCGTTGCCTTTTCGCGCGAGCCGGACGGCCGCTGGTGCCTCTCCAACGGGCTGCTTCGCCTCTCCGGCCGCATCGGCGAC